>JBILXX010000057.1:0-23101 GCA_044378095.1 Polaromonas sp. | reverse complement strand
AGAAAACGGGAGGGGGACGCCTCCGGCGGCCTGGCAGGGGCCTCTTTGAAAAGAAAAAATCCAAAAACCTTCAAACCTCAGCTAACATCCAATCCGCTTCACACACAGAAATTCAGACACTCCCGAATTGCCCGCCAACTAAAAGGTAAAGTCGTGCCATGCCATTGAATCCAAACGCCGCCACCGTTACCGTTTTCCCGCCATCCGGCACACCAGCTTTAGTCGAACCCATCATCACCGACGGCCCAGCACGCGGCCTGTGCACCGACTGTGGCTTGTCGCGCAGCAGTGACCCGAAACGGTGCGGCCAAGCTTGCCAGTTCATCAAACCTGACTACGAGCGGCTGGAGGCTGCGGTACATGGCCGAGTGCGCGATGTAAACAAGCCTGACGAACTTTTTTTTGGCCCCCACAACCGAATGCTTCGCGCCCGCATGGCCACGCCAGCGTCAGGTGCGCAATGGACAGGTATCACGACCGGGCTGGCCGCGCGGCTGCTGGAAACAGGCGCTGTGGATGCGGTACTGACGATGGCGCCGGATGCCAACGACAAATGGCGACCCAAGCCAGTCATCGTGACCCGCGCTGAAGGCATGGCCGAGTGCCGCGGCATGCGCATGGGTTACGCCCCGCTGCTCGCGCTGCTGGAGCCTGCTTTGGCCATGGGCTACAAGCGCCTGGCTGTCATTGGCATACCGTGTCAGGTGTACGCGCTGCGGGCGATTGAAGACGAGCTTAAAAGCACGATGGGCCTTGAGCAGCTGTATGTGATTGGCACACCCTGCTCTGACAACACCACGACCGAGCGCTTTCATGAATTTTTGGCCTTGCTGGGTGAAGACCAGGGCGACGACGTAACTTATCTGGAGTTCAGGGCTGACTATCACGTGGAGCTGCGCTACAAGGATGGCCGCGTCAAGGCGATTCCTTTCCTGCAATTGCCACTGTCAAAACTGCCAAGTGACTTTTTCCCGCTGACATGCCGGACGTGCGTGGACTACACCAATGTTCTGAGCGACATCACGGTGGGCTACATGGGCGGTGAAGGCGAGCAGTGGCTGCTGGTGCGCAACCAGCGCGGTGAAGATTTGCTCAAATTGTTGGGCCAAGAAGTGGTCACGTCAACGCCCGGCAGCGCTGGCAAACGTGCCGGTGCCGTCAAAGGCTTTATCAAAAACGTCGAACTGGCAGCCGGCGGCCTGCCGTTGCGCAAAATGCCGAACTGGCTGCGCCCCATCGTCGGCTGGCTGATGCCCCGCGTGGGACCGCGCGGGCTGGAGTTTGCACGCGCGCGCATTGACATGAAGGCGGCTGAAACCGTCATTCACCTGCGGCGCGAAATGCCCGCCAGGATAAAAAACATGGCGCCGGCACATGTGTGGCACCTGGTGGCACCCTACGGCATGGGGCCGACAGAGGCTGAAAAAGCACCTCCGCAGGTTAAATCACCACTGTAAATCGCTATGCATTCAGGAGCTGCTTGCGCCCGTATTTATTGGGTCAAAGTCACTTTTTAACCCCAAAAAGCATCCAGTTTGGCTGTAAAACCCGCCAGATCCTCAAAATACGGCAGCGCGCCGCCTTGCATCAATTCAAACTGCCAGTTGGCCCGCAGAGCCACAGTGTTGCGACCACGGTAGTCGGTAAAGTCGCCACGCGTGGCCATCGACACCCAGACCGGGCAGGCCAGCTTTTCATACAGGGTATTGATATCCGCAGCAAACAAGAATGCCGATAAAAAACACAACGGCGCATGCTTGGCACCTGGCTGGCGAGCAGACAGCACGCAGTAGCGCCACAGGGTTTCATCAACCTGCTTGCGACCAAACGTGCGTTGCAAAAAGTAGCGCACCACAGGGGGTCGCGTCAGGTTGTTGAACAGCCAGCTGCTCCAGGCCGGATTGCTGAGGAGACGAAAAGCCCAGGGCACCCCGCGCGACGATGCTGGGGCAGCATAAAAGCGTTTGGAGCCACGAAAGCCTGTCGGGCTGATGAGCGCGATTCGCCTGACAACTTCAGGCGCTTCACAAGCCAGGCGCGCCACGTATTCACATGACAGCGACAAACCCACCACATCCACCGCCACATGGCCATGCTGGCTTCGGATGTGAGCCAGCACAGCCATAACGGCGTCGGTCATCAAACGAATCGTGTACGGACGGTCACTCCGGTCTGAAAAGCCAAAGCCGGGCAAGTCAACCGCGTACGTCGGTCGCATTTGGCTGTAGTGTTCATACAGCGGCGCAACTTCAGCCACAGAAGCGGCGGCGTTCACGCTGTGGACCAAAAGCAGTGGCGGCAGCGCCGAAGTCTTAACAGCATTGGACTGGTAAAAACTGACCGAGCCAGCGCTTGTTTGCAGTTCAATGCGCTGCCCTGCCACAGCGGGGTCAAGAGGTGGAATGTTCTTAGACAATCTCATGGGTCGTTCCGGTGGTTGTGTCATGGTGGCGAGCCGCATCCACCGGTGCGTGCGCCAGCGCCATCACCTCATGCGGCGGCAAATGTTTAAGCCTGTGGTCGCTCCAAACCTGACGCCAACGGCGACTGCCGGGCAGGCCGTGACGCAAACCCAGCATGTGGCGGGCAATCGCTGAGTGTGGCGTGCCATGTTCAGCGAATTCACGCGACATGTAGTCGCACATCTGCACTTCAACCTCTTCGCGCGTCAGGCCTGAAGGCGCAGCGCCAAAAAAATCAGCATCCCAGGATGCCATGAACCAGGGGTTGTGATAAGCCTCACGCCCCACCATCACGCCGTCAAGCTGGTGCAATTGCTCCGTGATTTGCGCGTTGGTGGTGATGCCGCCGTTGATGGCGATGCTCAGATGTGGAAAATCTTTTTTTATTTGATGCACCAGGCCGTAGCGCAATGGCGGTACTTCGCGGTTTTCTTTCGGACTCAAACCCTTCAGCCAGGCACTGCGCGCATGCACGATGAAGGTGTTGCAACCTGCCTGGCTCACCGCTCCCACGAAGTCACGTACAAAGTCATAGCTCTCCAGCTTGTCAATACCAATCCGGTGTTTGACGGTCACTGGCACGCTGACCACGTCCACCATCGCCTTCACACAATCGGCCACCAGCTGCGGCTCAGCCATCAGGCAAGCGCCAAAAGCGCCTCGCTGTACCCGCTCGCTGGGGCAACCACAGTTCAGGTTAATTTCGTCATAGCCCCACTGCTCTCCCAGCTTGGCACAGTGCGCCAAGTCAGCTGGCTCGCTACCGCCCAATTGCAGCGCAACCGGGTGCTCCTGCGGGTTGTAGTCCAAATGCCGCGCCACGTCGCCATGGATCAGCGCACCCGTCGTCACCATCTCGGTGTACAGCAGCGCATGATGGCTGAGCAGGCGGTGAAAGGTGCGGCAATGCCTGTCGGTCCAGTCCATCATGGGGGCAACTGACAGGCGCCACGGATTTGGCGATGCAATTGAAAAAAGATTTGCAGGCAAGGACATGAACGGTATTTTCCCAGATGTCGTGTGTGCCAGCTTGCACAGGCTATTGGGCATCGGCTGACATCGACTGTTCGCACTGGCTGATGCCGTCTCACACCGGGTCACGGTTCAATCAAACTTTGTAATGAAAAGAACAACCATATGAAAAAGTTCGAACTGAATCCTGACATGGTGACCATGAATGGCACGTTTTATCCCAAGGGCTTTGCCTTCATCATGTTCCCCAATGCGATGCTGGCAGAGCGCGTTGCCGTTGAAATGGGTCACACCCCAATCATTGGCGAGTCCGTCATGTTTTTAAACGCAGCCACCGTTTTGCGAGATATCGGCAAAGTTGAAGGTGAGTCTGATGTCGTCCTGCCCTCGGTCGGCACCGAGGGCGCCACTGTCCGCAAGTATGTTGATCTGGCACGCAAAGGCCATTGCGCGCTGATGGTCAAGGTGGACTCTGATGAAGATACCGAGCGCGTCATGCAGTCGGCGCGGCGGGCTTCGTTTTCATATGGCCAGCGTTATCTTTTGCTGGCTATGCAAGACCTGGAATAGGGTTGGGCTGGTTTCGGTAACATGCTGTTGACCTGATTCAACAGCCGGAGACCGAAGAATGATTGACCTGTATTACTGGCCCACGCCAAACGGCTGGAAGATTTCCATCATGCTTGAAGAGTGCGGGCTGCCGTACAACTTCATGCCTGTCAACATTGGCAAAGGCGAACAGTTTGCGCCAGCGTTTTTGGCCATCAGCCCCAACAACCGCATGCCCGCAATCGTGGACCACGCCCCCGCAGGCGGCGGCGCGCCAGTTGAGGTGTTTGAAAGCGGTGCGATTTTGCAGTACCTGGCTGAAAAAACCGGCCGCTTTATGCCCACAGATTTGCGTGGCCGTCATCAAGCCTTGCAATGGTTGATGTGGCAGATGGGTGGGCTGGGTCCGATGGCGGGGCAAAACGGGCATTTTCTTTTGTATGCCCCCGAAAAAATTCCATACGCGATTGAGCGATATGGCAGGGAAGTTGACCGCTTGTATGGCGTGCTCAACACCCAGTTAGCTCTCACAAAAGCCTATGTAGCGGGCAATGACTATTCCATCGCAGACATGGCCATTTTCCCGTGGGTGCGCACCCACAAGGCCCAACAGGTTGACCTGGTCAAATTTGCGCATGTGGAGCGCTGGTACAACGCGCTGTTTGACAGACCTGCCGTCAAGCGCGGGCTGGCTGTCGGCAAAGAACTGCGTGCACCGGCCTTGACGGAGGACGCACGCAAGGCCTTGTTTGGCCAGACATCGGCAAGCGTGCAAGCGGGGGAACACAAAAATGATTGATTTTTACTTTGACGTGTCCAGCCCCTGGACTTACCTGGCGTTTCGCAACATTCAGCCGATGGCCGCCGATTTGAAGGTCGCCATCAAGTGGCGACCCGTGCTGGTAGGCGGCATTTTCAACACGGTGAACCAGCGCATGTACGCTTCGCGTGAAGATTCAAATTCACCACGCAACCGCTATGTACTCAAAGACCTGCAAGACTGCGCGCGGCAAACTGGCATCAATATCGTTTTTCCACCCAAAGTTTTTCCCGTCAACAGCGTCAAGGCCATGCGCGGGTGTGTCTGGCTGGCTCAGGATGTGGGCTTCAAACACCATTTTCTGGAGTTTGTCGAAGCGACCTTCGCTGCTTATTTCACCAGGCAAGAAGACATCTCTCAAGACGCTGTGCTGTCCACCATTTGCCAGAGCGTAGGGATTAATGCAGATGCCTTTGCCAAAGGCATTGCCCAGCCAGACATCAAACAAGCATTGAAAGCCAACACAGATGAAGCCATAGCTCGGGGCGCGTTTGGCGTGCCCAGTTTTTTTGTCGGCGACGACATGTACTTTGGCAACGACCGGCTGGATCTGCTGCGCCTGGCAGTTTTAAAAGCTAAAGATCACTGAGCTTGGCCGGGCGACTTTCGTCAGACTGAATGAACGAGTCTTCCCACTTGTTTGGGAAGCGGCCAGATTTGCCAGAGCCAAAAGCACCCGTGCCATCCGGGTTAAAACCGGCAGCTACGGGAGCTGGTGAGGTTTTTCCTGTGTCGCTGTTGTTCAGCACCTTCAGAGCCGCCGCCTTGGCAGCCAGGCGTTTTTCTTTGGTAAAGCTGTCCAGGTCTGCATGAAAGCTGCTGTCACCTCCTCGCGTGACCTGGTGCTCTATCTGATCTTCGAGCTGCATTTCGCCTAAAAACGCCGCCCGCATGGCGCCGGCTTGCGGCAGTTTGACACTGCGCACCACGGTGTAGGCCACACGGCAGTCTGACAGCAGTGACTCTTTAAGCTGGCGATTGTTTTTGTTCATCCCGCGCTTGCCCGGTACATCGACACAGCCCACCACATTGCCATTGGACGTGCAAACGGTAAAAGTGCAGTACACACCACCCAGCAATTCTTGCCAGCGAGCACTACCGCCGTTTTCGTCTTTGCTGACAGGTACGGTAAACCGCAGCACAGGCAGCTTGACCATCACCAGATGATCATGAAAAACGCCCGTCAACCACTTGAAGACTTCGTATTCCTCATTGGTCATCAACACCCGTGACGTTAGCGGCCACTTGCTGGGCAAGCGCATTTTTGCGCTGGCCTGGCGCTGCAGGTACCACACATAACCACCTACACCCAGAGCTGCACCGGCCAGCAGGCCCAGACACAAAAAAAGAAATGTCGATGTGTTCAAGATGACTCCGTTTTTAGATTTGACCCAGCACATGCATGGTAATACGCCGAACACATGCTTACAAGCCTGTTACCTGTCGTTTCAAATCGGTCTGAATGCGCCGATTGGCGGGCACCAGCAGCTATGCTTTTAGCAGTAGAACATTCCCGCTTAACCGCCAGCGCGTTTAACGGTGTAGCCCTGCTTTTGCAAAGCGGCCATCACTGTTGCAACATGATCACCCTGCACTTCAACCACGCCGTCTTTGACCGTGCCGCCCGAGCCGCAAGCACTGCGCAACTGCTTGCCCATCACGGCTAACGCGGCGGCATCTAGCGGCAAGCCTTTTACCAACGTGACGCTTTTGCCCCCGCGGCCTTTGGTCTGCAAACTGATCCGCACCACGCCATCGGTTTTTGGCACTGCCTGCGTGTTGCAGATGCAGCTGGCAACGCTCTGGCGGCAGTCCGGGCACATGCGGCCCACGTCAGTTGAATAGACCAGGCCACCCAAATCTGACAAGCCTGCCAAGCCAATGGTTGTTCGGTTATTTTTCATCAGTTTAGTTAATTCGTCGACGCCTGTATTCTGACTCAAGCAAAATCGACATACATGACTGAACGCCACACCCCCGACAAAGAGCAAATCAACCTGCTCGACAGCTTTGACCGCCTGGACTTGCATCAAATACAAATGGTGTCGACCTTTGAACAAGCCAGTACCGCACTGCAAGCCCTGCAAGATGAAAAGGTGCTGGGCTTTGACACCGAGTCAAAACCTACCTTTGCCAAAAACGAAGCCTCCAGCGGGCCGCACATCGTGCAACTGTCTACCCTGCACAAGGCCTGGATTTTTCAGCTCGAAGACGCCGAATGCCGCCGCGCAGTGAGCGTTTTGCTTGAAGCGCCGCACATCATCAAAGCAGGCTTTGGCCTGGGCGACGACAAAAAACGCATCACCTGCAAGCTGGGCGTTGACCTGCAAGGCGTGCTGGACCTGAATGCTGTGTTTCGTGAACAGGGCTACCGCAAAGACATGGGTGTGCGTGGCGCGGTGGCGGTTCTGTTTAACAAACGCTTTATCAAGTCAAAAAAAGCCAGCACCTCCAACTGGGCCAACACACACCTGACTGAAGCGCAAATCATCTACGCCGCGAATGATGCCTATGCTGCGATGCGGGTGTATTCGGCGTTGAGGCTTTAAAACGCTGTTTCGCTTGCATTTTGACGACTTTCAGGTGTCAAAATGGCCTTCAGGCCAGTAAATACGGGCGTAACCAGCTACTGACAATATAGCAACTAGGCGGGCTTGGCTACATCTGGTGTAGCCGGTGCAGTTGCTGCCTTGCGGTCTGCCAGCACCTTTTGCGCGCTGGGCCGCTCGCCAATCATCTTGATGTAGCCCTTGTAGTCCACCCCGCCTGCCAGCAACAGGTCTTCACCATAAATCGCCTTGGTCGCCATGCCCACCAGCGGCAGGCTGGCAAAGGCGGCGCAGTCGGCCTGAGTAAAGGTGTCGCCTGCGGCATAAGGCGCGAATTTGATGAGCGACTTGAGCGCTGCAATGTTCTTTTCAAGCTGGGTGCGCACCCGCGCCTGGGCGCTCTCGCTGACCGTACCGCCAAAAAAAGCCTGCCGGTACAGCTCACGCGCCACCAGTTCAACATGCAGGTCAATGTAAGTGCTCAGCTCGCGTGCCTTGGCGGCGGCAAACGGATCAGCAGGCAGCAGCGGGGGCTGTGGGTAAGCCAGCTCAAGGTAGTCCACAATCGCCTGGCTTTCACACAACGACCCCTGCGGCGTGGTGATGTAGGGGATTTTGCCCAGCGGAGACGCGGCAAGGTCATCGGGCGTCAGCTTCGACGGGTGGGCGTTTGCCTCAGTAAACGGAACATTCTTTTCAAGCAGCGCCAGCTTGACTTTGTTGTAGTAGTTTGAAACCGGAAAGCCGTGCAAAGTAATCATGGTTGAGTTCCAGAGTTGAACCGAAAACCCAAAGTCTAGCGCTGCAAATTACCGCTTGGCTAAACCACTGTGCCAGATGCGACAGCGCGGGCGTTGCGCAATTGCCAGGCGGTAACCAGCAACAACAGCGCGGCAACCGCCCAAGTGGCAGAGGGCAACCAGGGGAGCAAAGGTACAAACAGCACGTCCTTGTTCAACTGACTGGCCACCAGCACCATGCGCGCAAGCGCCGCCAACGCCAGCAGCGAAAACATCGCTCCCGTAACCAAGCCTTCACGCCCTGTACGACCTATCACCAGGGCGCTGATAAAGGCACTCATCATCAGCACGCCCCATGCACCGCCGGCTACAAACTGCGCCACCAGCATGAGCTCAAGCGTGCCCGCAAGGGTGACAGCACCAGTGGCCAATGCGCCCACACATCCGGCCATGCCCATCAGCAGCAGACTGCCGTAGCGTGCTGTCAATCGGCTGTTGGCGAGCATGAGCAGGCTGAAACCGATCCAGAAAACAGGCAGCAAAAATTCCAGCTCTGCAGGCTTTGCAAACCGCAGGTATTGCGGTGCCGAATTGAGCGCCGAATGCATCTGAAAACCCAAACCCAGCAGTACCATGGCGACCAGAAAAGGCAGCATGGGCGGCTTGCTGGCCAGGTCAGCGCTGCTTTGAACGACCGGAGCCGCAGCGCTACTTTTCAATGCACGCTCCGCCCACAAAATACCGAACGTGGCCAGCGCCAATGCCAGGCTTGACAAAGCAAACGGCCAACGCGGATCCAGTCCCCGCAGCGTCACGGTGAGGTATGGGGCCAGTGCCCCGGCAATGCCCAAGCCGATCAACGACACACTGGCCAAGCGCGGAATAGCCGACACCGACGCATATTTGCCCAGCAGCACGAGCGGCGGCGCACGCAATGCCGACGATGTGACAGACCACACAACAGTCAACGCCAAAAACAGCCACTGTGCCTGCGGCCCGGTCGATGCCACCCAGGGCAGCAATAAAAAAGCTGCGCACGATGCCAGTGTCAACATCACCACCCAGCGACCCAGCTTGCCAAACACCCGCGCCGACTTGTCAGCAAACACACCCATCGCAGTATCAGCCACCAAAAAAATCAGCTGGTCCATCATCAAAATCACCAGCACCATGCCTTTGGCCAAACCCACCTGCGCAGCCAGTTGCGGCAAAAAGATGACGTACACCGTCCACGTCAGGGTAAAAAAGAGCTGGATGACGGCCAGCGTGATGCCGACTTTGTGTGTGTTGGGCGTGCTGGCTGTCATAGATCGCCTGTTTTTAGTCAAGGACTTGAGGTGGCGCTATCGCAGCAGCGCCATCTCACTCATAAACAATTCGCGCCAGCCCCTTGTCAGCCTGCGCCATCCAGCTGGCCAATGCCGCATCGGTCGGGAAGAACTTGGCCTGCTCGCCCAGCGCAAGCTCTGCTGCCACATCACCAAAGTCCGACTGCCGCTTGAGCAGCAAACGCACGGGCAGGCCGCGCACCAGCTCACCCTGCTCGGTCATCTCTTTGCGCGGCGGGAAGTCCTTGATGATGCGTGAAATATCGGGTGCCGCACCATTGACGGCGACCTTCAAATACTTGCCGAACTTGCAGCGCGCGGCCTCCAGGTCCCACACCTGCGTGACCTTGAAGCGCCTGCCGAAACGTTCTGATGCGCCTTGCAGTGTGCCCTGCACAATCACCAGTTCGTCGTCTTTGAGCAGGTGGCGGTTGGCGTTGTAGGTGGCTTCGTCCACCGACGCTTCGAGCGTGTCGGTCTTGTCGTCGAGTTTGAAGATGATGACCTTGCCTCTAGTGCCGTTGATGACGCGCAGGTCGGTGACGATGGCTGCCAGCACACGCGAGTCGCGTGAATCCATCAAGTCGTCAATTTTCAGCTTGACGAATTGGCGTACCTCAGCTTCTACCTCGTCAAACAGGTGCCCAGACAGGTAAAAACCAATCGCAGTTTTTTCATGCACCAAACGCGCCTTGATGCCAAACGGCATGGCGCCTACAAGCTCGGGCTCTTGCGTGCTGGCCGCGTGCGAGTCGGACATGTCAAACAGACCGCCCTGGTTGGCGTTGGCCTCGGCGGCCAGTGCAAATTCAAAAGCCTGGTCAACGGATGCAAGCAGTGACGCACGGTTTAACTGAAGGCTGCCAAAAGCACCGGCCTTGATCAGTGCTTCTACCGTTCGCTTGTTGATTTTGGTGCGCTCCACACGCACGCAAAAGTCATACAGCGACGCGAACAAACCACCTTTGCGCGCTTCAACAATCGCGGCAATGGCCTGTTCACCCGTGCCCTTGATGGCTCCCAGGCCATAACGCACCGTGGTGTTGCTTGTCGGCTCAAACCGAAAGGCGCCCCGGTTCACGTCAGGTGACTCAAAGGTGATACCCATTTTGAGCGCGTCACCATGCAATATCTTCAGCTTGTCGGTGTCGCCCATCTCCACCGTCATGTTGGCGGCAAAAAACTCGGCGGTGTAGTGCACCTTGAGCCAGGCGGTGTGGTACGCAAGCAGCGCGTAAGCGGCAGAGTGCGACTTGTTAAAGCCGTAACCCGCAAACTTTTCCATCAGGTCAAAAACTTCGTCAGCTTTGCCTTGCGTCAAACCATTTTCACCCGCACCCTTGCGAAACACCTCGCGCTGGGCCGCCATTTCCTTCTCGTCTTTTTTACCCATGGCGCGGCGCAGCATGTCTGCACCGCCAAGTGAATAGCCGCCCAAAATCTGCGCGGTTTGCATCACCTGCTCCTGGTAGACCATGATGCCGTAGGTCTCCTCCAGCATCGGCTTGACGCGCGGGTCCGGGTAGTCGGGTACTTCTTTACCCTGCTTGCGGGCGATGTAATTGGGGATCAGCTCCATCGGGCCGGGCCGGTACAGCGCGTTCATCGCGATCAGGTCTTCCAGCCGGTCAGGTTTGGCGTCTTTGAGCAAGCGCTGCATGCCGACACTTTCAAACTGGAACACGGCCTCGGTCTGGCCGTCCGCAAACAGCTTATAGACCCGCGCATCGTCCAGCGGCAGGTTTTCATAGGCAAAGTCTTTTTGTGACGGATGCCGTGCAACGATGAAGTCTTTCGCTATCTGCAGAATCGTCAAGGTGGCCAGGCCCAAAAAGTCAAACTTGACCAGGCCAATCGCCTCCACATCGTTCTTGTCAAACTGGCTGACGGCCGAGGTGCTGCCGGGCTGCAAGTAAAGCGGGCAAAAATCAGTCAGCTTGCCGGGGGCAATCAGCACACCACCGGCATGCATGCCCACGTTGCGCGTCAGGCCTTCGAGCTTGCGGGCCAGCTCCAGCAAGGTATGCACGTCCTCTTCTTTTCGTTCACGCTCGGCCAGGATGGGTTCGGCCTCCAGCGCGTAAACCATCTTGTCACTTTTCTTGCGCTCTGCTGGCAGCAGTTGCAGCGTCACAGCCTGGCCAGGCTTGTTGGGAATCAGCTTGGAGATACCGTCGCAAAACCCGTACGGAAAGTCCAGCACGCGGCCCACATCACGAATGGCGGCACGTGCCGCCATGGTGCCAAAGGTCACGATCTGGCTGACCGCTGCATGGCCGTATTTGTCTTTCACGTAGTCAATCACGCGGTCGCGATTGGCCTGGCAAAAGTCAATGTCAAAGTCGGGCATCGACACCCGCTCCGGGTTCAAAAACCGCTCGAACAGCAGGTTGTACCTCAGGGGATCCAGGTCGGTAATCTTCAGTGAATAGGCGACCAGTGACCCTGCGCCTGAACCCCGCCCTGGCCCGACCGGGCAGCCATTGTTTTTGGCCCAGTTGATGAAGTCGCCCACAATCAAAAAGTAGCCCGGAAAACCCATGCCCAAAATCGTTTTGATCTCAAACTCCAGCCGCTCCACGTACATTGGCCGTTTTTTGTCGCGTACTTCCACGTTGGGGTACAGGTGCGCCAGGCGTTCCTCCAGCCCTTCAAACGACTGCTGGCGAAAGTAGTCATCTGCCGCCATGCGCACGCCATTGACTTCAGGCGTGGGGTAGTCGGGCAGCATCGGCTTGCCCAAATCGAGCTTTAAATTGCAGCGCTTGGCTATCTCCAGCGTGTTGGCAATGGCCGAGGGTATGTCTGCAAACAGCGCATTCATTTGCGCGCTGGACTTGAAGTATTGCTCCCGCGTGAACTTACGCACACGCCGGGCATTGCCCAGGATTTCGCCTTCAGAAATACACACACGCGCCTCGTGCGCCTCGTAGTCGTCATAGGTCAAGAATTGCACCGGGTGCGTTGCCACCACCGGCAGCTTCAGCCGTGCCGCCAGTTGCACAGCAGCAGGCACATGGCGCGCATCGTCTGCCTGCTCGGCACGTTGCAACTCGATGTAAAAGCGGTGAATAAAAATACCTGAAAAATACAGGGCACATTCCATCGCTCGTGCATCGTCACCCTGCACCAGCGCCTGGCCTATCGCGCCACGCTGCGCACCTGACAGCGCAATCAGGCCATCGTTGAGTTCACTGAGCCAGTCCAGGCTGATGATGGCCTGGTCGCGAACCACGCCGCGTGTCCAGGCACGGGTCAAAAGCTCTGACAAATTGAGGTAACCCCGGTGGTTTTGCGCAATCAGCAACAGGCGTGCAGGGGGTGAAGCGGCGTCTTTACCTGGAACCTGTACCCACACGTCAGCAGCGATGAGCGGCTTGACGCCATGGCTGCGCGCGGCTTTGTAAAACTTGACCGTGCCAAACAGGTTGCTCAAGTCACTGATGGCCAGGGCGGGCTGCTTGTCAGCCGCAGCAGCGGCGGTGATTTCATCGATGCGGTTGGTGCCGTCAACGACGGAGAATTCTGTGTGAAGGCGTAAATGGACAAACATGGCTACATTCTAGGGATGCAAGCATCTGCCCAACCCAAAACTGCTGTAACAACACCGCACTTGCCACTGGCCGCGCGTTTTAAGGCAGTGCGCAAGCAAACCGAGGCACTTGTCACTCCTCTGAGTCCTGAAGACTGTCAAATTCAGTCCATGCCAGACGCCAGCCCGGCCAAATGGCACCTGGCACACCTGACCTGGTTTTTTGAGACTTTTATTCTTGAAAAGTACGAAAAGAAATTTCAACCTTTTGACGCCAGCTTTCGCGTCCTGTTCAACAGTTATTACAACGGCATTGGTGACAAACATCCACGCGCCCAGCGCGGCTTGATAAGTCGGCCTGCGTTAGGCGAGGTGATGGCTTACCGGCGAGCGGTGGATGAACGTGTGGAGGCGGTGCTTCAAGATTATTCGCGCGATGTTGACCTGGCTCAGCTCATCACATTGGGTTTGCACCACGAGCAGCAGCATCAGGAACTTCTGCTGACAGACATCAAGCACGCGCTGTCATTGAACCCCGCCCGCCCGGCCTATGCCAGGCGCTGGCCGTTGTCCATCGTTGCTCCGCAGCCCGTGACATGGCATCACTACGAAGGTGGTCTGGTTGACCACGGCCATGACGCGGCTCAGGGTGATTTTGCTTTTGACAATGAAACACCACGTCACCGCACCTACATCGCACCTTTTGAACTGGCCAGCCGATTGGTCACCAACGGCGACTTTCTGGCCTTCATGGAAGACGGCGGCTACCAGCGTCCAGAGCTGTGGCTTTCCATGGGCTGGGAATGGGTGCAAGCCGGGCAGCATGTCCAGCCGCTGTATTGGCAAAAAACCGCTACAGGCTACGACAACTTTACGCTTCAAGGCGTGGTGGATGTTGACCCCAACACGCCCGCTTGCCATTTGAATTATTTTGAAGCGGATGCCTTTGCTCGCTGGTCAGGGGCACGCCTGCCAACCGAGTTTGAATGGGAACTGGCGGCCAGCCATGTCAAAACGCCGATGAGTGGCAATTTTGTAGAAAGTGCCGCCTACCACCCGATGCCGTTGCAACAAACCGATCATTCCCAGCCATCACAATTGTTTGGCGATGTATGGGAATGGACGCAATCGAACTACAACCCCTACCCCGGCTACAAGCCGTGGGAAGGACTGGTGGGGGAATACAACGGCAAGTTCATGTGCAACCAGTTTGTGCTGCGCGGCGGCTCATGTGCCACGCCGCACAGCCATATCCGCGCCAGCTACCGAAATTTTTTCCCGCCAGAAGCCCGCTGGCAATTCAGCGGCTTGCGGTTGGCGCGGGATGTGGTTTAACTAGCCGCGCAATTTATCCGCGTAATTTCGTAGCGACTTCAGCCACGCGTTTGCCGTAAGCGGCTGCCGTGTCCAAATCGCCTTGTGGAATAGCGCTGGCCGGGTCTTGCGGGCCGACTTGCGCCATCACGCCAGAGTTGGAACCGATGCGGTTGATGGTGCCGTTGTTCAACTCGGGCTGGCCTACCCAGATCATGCCCTGCTGCATCGCCAGGGTGATGAAGTACTGAATCGTTGACAGCTTGTCACCGCTCGGGCTGGCGCTGCAGGTAAAGCCGCCAGCGACTTTGTCTTTCCAGACACTGGTGAACCACTTTTTGCTGGTGGCATCAGCAAACTTTTTAAACTGCCAGCTCGCCATGCCCATGTAAGTTGGGCTGCCCATGATGATCGCATCTGCTGCGTCCAGGCTGGCCCAATTGGCTTCGGTCAGGTTGCCATCGGCATCAATGGCGATCAACTCCGCGCCAGCGCCGTCAGACACAAACTGCGCCACGCGCTGGGTGTGGCCATAACCGGAGTGATAAACAACAACTACTTTTGACATGCTAAAAATCCTAATAAAAATGAAGAAAAACAACCAACCAAATTCAATGCAACTTATTGACCGCGCTTGGCATCAACGCTCCAGGCACCAGCGCCCCAAGCCGCAACCGTCAGCAAGCCGCCGACAACGGCAATATTCTTGAAGAAAGCCTGCGCTTGCGCCGGATCAGACAAGGGGTGAAAAATAAAAGTGATGACAAATGTAAAGAAAGCAATTGCCAGTGCAGCCCAGCGCGTCTGAAAGCCCACAAGCAGCAAAAGGCCAAGCCCAAGTTCAACAACGATGGCAATTGCAATGGCCAGTTCAGGCATTGGCACACCCTTGGCAGCGGCGTAGCCAACCGTGCCCGCAAACCCGCCGATTTTGCTGAAGCCTGCGGGTATGAACAGCAGTGCCAGCAAGACACGCCCAACCAGAGACAAGGGGGCTTGAAGAGAAGTGAACATGAGAAGTCCTTTTAAAAATATTGACAGAAATTGAACGATGTGTGGCCGTCAGCTCAAGCGGCCAAGTCAAAGACCAGCACTTCAGCGCCTTGGCCTTTGGCCAATTGCAGCTGGCTTTCAGACACGAGCAAAGCGGCATCACCCGAATCTAGCTGTAGTCCATTGACCTGCAGGTGACCGCCAATAAGCTGAACATAGGTTTTGCGTGCCGGGTTCAATACCAGTGTGGCGCCCTCTTCGCCGTCCAGCAGTGCCGCGTAAATTTTGGCGTCTGCATGCATCGTGACAGAGCCCTCACTACCATCGCTGGATGCCACAAGCCGCAGCTTGCCGCGCTTTTCATCGACGCCAAACGCTTTTTGTTCGTAGCTGGGTGCAATGCCTTTGGCGTTCGGCTCAATCCAGATTTGCAAAAAATGCGTGGTCTGGCCCTCAGCGTGGTTGAACTCACTGTGCTGCACACCCGTGCCCGCGCTCATGCGCTGCACATCGCCCGGTGGAATGCCTTTGACGTTGCCCATGCTGTCCTTGTGAGCCAGGTTGCCTTGCAGCACATAGCTGATGATTTCCATGTCTTTGTGGCCATGCGTGCCAAAGCCGGTGCCGGGGGCAATGCGGTCTTCATTGATGACGCGCAGGTTGCCAAAGCCCATGTGCTTTTCATCGTAGTAGCCAGCAAACGAAAACGAATGGTGAGACTTGAGCCAACCGTGGTCGGCGTAGCCGCGCTCTTGAGATTTGCGTAGGGTGATCATGCTGTCTGCCTTTCCGTAAGTTGTCTGCGATGTGATGACTGTAGTTGGCTGGCGATCGCCAGCGGTTGTTTGTATTTGATGGCATCATTCTAATTATTTGAATCAAAAATCGAACCATGTCCAATTCATTGATTCGTGACGTTCTCACCCCTGAAGCATTGAGCCTGATTGACGCCGTGTACCGCACAGGCAGCATGGCGGCTGCCGCGCGCGAGCTGAACCTGGTGCCCAGTGCCGTGACCTATCGAATCAGGCAGGTTGAAGACGCACTGGATGTGCTGTTGTTTGACCGCTCATCGCGCCAGGCCAAATTGACCGTCGCGGGCAAAGAGCTGCTGCGCGTGGGCAATCGCCTGCTCGCGGAGCTTGAGCAACTGGCCAACCGCGTCAAGCGCGTGGCAACAGGTTGGGAGCCACAACTGACCCTGTCGGTGGACAGCATCATTTCTCGCGGCACGATCATGGAGTTGTGCGAAGCGTTTTTTGCATTGAACCCTCCGACACGGCTAAAACTGAGGGAAGAGGCGCTTTCTGGCACGCTGCAGACGTTGACAGCAGGCCAGGCTGACCTGGCCATTGGCGTGGCACTGGAGCCGGGCAGCAACCAGGACCTGCAAAGCAAAGTACTTGGCAACATCAAATTTGTGTATGTCGTCGCGCCACACCATCCATTGGCCAATGCCATGGAGCCCATCACCGACCGCATGATGCTGGCGCACCGGGTGGTGGCGGTGGCGGATTCAGTGCAGCGCGGCAGCGGCGTGACGATTGGCCTTTTGGGCGGGCAGGATGTTTTTACGGTACCAGGCATGCTGGCCAAGCTGGATGCGCAGATGCGCGGCCTGGGGGCCGGCTTCTTGCCCGAATACATCGCTCGGCCTTACATCAACGCGGGCCGACTGGTTGAGAAAAAAGTCAGCCAAAAGCCGCGTGTGGTGCGGGTCAGCTACGCCTGGCGCGCCACTGACGGCAAGGCCTTGCAGTGGTGGCTCAAGCAGCTGGACAGCCCCAAAACACGCAGCGCGTTGCTTGAACGATAGACACGAGCGGTCGGTCAAGATGACAGGCAAGAAGACTGAAAGCGATTACTTTTCCAGAGCCTTGAGCCAGGGAACCAACTTCTCAGCCGCAGCGGGAAAACTGCTGTTGTGATCTTTTCCTTCAAGCACGAAAAACGCGCTTTGAGGGTGACGGGGCATCAAGTCAAATGTCTGCCGATTCCCGCTGTTATTGATCAGTGGATCAAGCGCGCCAACCGTGAAAAGTGCAGGCACCTTCGACTCTTTCAGTGCCTTTTGAATGCCCGGCAACCTTTTAGGGTCGTGCCATGACAGATAGACCTCGGGTGTCATCTCGTAGCGCTCGACGATATAGCTGGAGCCAACCGTGTTGCGGCCACCAAATTGCACTTTTGTTTTGCCTTTTCCTTCGGCCTCCAGGGTGCGAGAGCGGTCCAGCGAGGGCGTAATGTCCTGCCAGAAAGAAGTCCCAGCAGGAATCATGTCCAGTAAATGCCCGGGGGCGCTGATGAACTTGCCCACCACAGATGGCGGCAGAGATGCAGGGCGATAAATGATCGTAAACATGGCACCCATGCTGTGCCCGCCAACGACGACTTTCTTGCCATCCTTTGCCGCCAGCTTGACCAGGGCGTCAATGGCTGAAGTGGCGTCCTGGTGCGTACCATCCCATCGGCTGCTCCAGGGCATGACAGGCACATAAACCCGTATGCCCTGCTGTGCGATTCGATCTGCCCATCCTGTTAGTCGGTTCAATACTGTTTCGGGGCTGGCGTTCTTGCCATGCATGATGATCAGACTGACAGGTCCGGTTGAATCCTGTCCACGCACAGCATATTCGAGCTGATAACCCGTATCCGTGACGAGGGTTTCGGCGTGCAAATTCTGGACGGAGGTCACTGCGACGATGACGCTGATCAATGCGGCAAAAAACGTTTTGTTTTTGTACATGGATAAAACTCCGTCCGCAAGAAAAATTGAACTGATGGCAGTTTAGCTGGGGCTTTCGTGCCAGCAAAGCCTGTCGTTCCAGCAGCTATCGTGACGCCAAATAAGTGCTGCTCATGATAAGGCCGCAGCCCTGTTTAGAGTACATTGGCGCAACAGCCATGCAAAACCATCAAACAGAATAAAAGCAGACCATGACAAAAAACCCCACACCCTCAAAACCTCCCGCGCCCGTTCGCCACATCGCCGTCATTGGTGCGGGCATTGCCGGCATGGCTTGCGCCCGCACCTTGGCGCAAGCAGGTCACAAAGTCACGGTGTTTGAAAAAAGTCGCAGCGCAGGTGGCCGCATGTCAACCCGCAGCACTGAGTTCGGCGACTTTGACCACGGCGCGCAGTACTTTACGGTGCGAGATGCACGTTTTGAAAAAGCCCTTGCCATCAGCCCTGCGCTGGTGCGCCGCTGGAGCGCCAACACAGTACGCATTCTTGATGAAGCCGGCCGCGTGGTGGCGTCCAGCCTGCCGCCCAAAGAAGCACATTGGGTTGCAACACCGGGCATGAACGCCCTGGTCAAGGAATGGGCAAAATCATTGATGGCCAAAGGCCAAGTGCATTTTGAAACCCAGGTCACCCGCATACAAACCGACTTGTTATCGCCAAAGCGCTGGCAACTGCAAACCGAAGGGCCGGGCGCCACGACCAGCGTGCATTCAGGCTTTGATGCGGTCGTCATGGCCATGCCATCAGTGCAGGCGCAAGCATTGCTGTTGTCGTCACAAATTGCCAGACCCTTGATGGGCGAGATTGCCAAAGTCAGCGTGGCCCCCTGCTGGACTTTGATGCTGGCCTTCCCGCAAGCAGCGCAACCCGCGCTGGCGCACCTGGGCCCGCAGTGGAACGCGGCACGCTCGACGCATCACCGCATTGCCTGGCTTGCACGCGAGTCGTCCAAACCCGGACGTGGCCCGATTGAACGCTGGACAGTACAGGCCAGCCCCGATTGGTCTGAGCGCCACCTGGAAGACGACGCCGAGCGCGTCAAGGCCAAGCTGCTCAAAGCGTTTACCGAAGTCACCGGCATCCGTGCCGAACCACCCTACGCCGAGGTGCACCGCTGGCGCTACGCCCAAACCACCGAGCCGCTGGGCCAAAGCCACCTGTGGGACGCCAAGCTGGGCATCGGTGCTTGTGGTGACTGGTGCCTGGGGCATCGGGTGGAGGATGGGTTTGTATCCGGGCTTGAGATGGCTTTGGCCATTTTGTAAATTCTGCTGTGGCGGCGTCAGGCTACATTGGTCGCTTTGCGCCCTCACCTACGGGACCGCTACATGCAGGATCGTTAGTTGCAGCCCTGGCCAGCTGGCTGGACGCCAAAGCCCACAACGGCCAATGGCTGGTGCGTATCGAAGATGTGGACACACCGCGCTGCGTCCCAGGCGCTGACCAGACCATCTTGAATCAACTGGCAGCGTGTGGTTTGTACCCCGATGCGCCACCGGTTTACCAGTCACAACGCGGTCACCTTTACCAAGACGCCTTAGACCAGCTCATCGCGCAGTCGCAGGCCTACCCGTGTGGCTGTTCACGGCTAGACATCGAGCAAGCCATCGCTGCATCGGGCCCATCAGGTCACAAACGTGAGCGGCATGGCGAGCTCATCTACCCCGGTACCTGCCGCAACGGTCTGAACGGCAAAAAAGCCCGTTCATGGCGCTTTTTAAGCACGTTTCACCTATCAAATCGGCCTTCAGACCAACAAATACGGGCGCAAGCAGCTCCTGATTTAATAGCGTCTGATATTTTCCGCTGGACGGACAGAAAGCTGGGCGAACAACAGCAAAACGTCGCTGAACAGGTCGGTGACTTTGTCCTCAAGCGCGCTGATGGCCTGTGGGCTTACCAGTTGGCCGTGGTGGTTGACGACGCAGCCCAAGGCATCACGCACATCGTGCGCGGGCAAGACCTGGCAGACAACACCGCGCGGCAAATTTTGCTACAGCGCGCTCTGGGCCTGCCACAGCCAAAGTACCTGCACACACCGCTGGTGCTGGGTGTTAACGGTGAAAAGTTGTCCAAGCAAAACGGTGCTGAGGCTTTGAATCTGCAAGACCCGCTGACCGCATTGACGCAAGCTGGCCTGCACCTGGGCATCGCCTGCCAGGCCGATCGCCCGACTCACTGGCTTCAGCAGGCGGTAGATCAATGGGCGGCGCGCTTTAAAATCACCGCGTGACAGAACATATAACTCCCCTAACAGCCTTTCCCCACCGCACCATTCGCAGTTTTGTGCTGCGCACAGGCCGCACCACCGCCGGCCAGGCCAAAGCCTTTGAAACCCAAGGCCCGCAGTACCTGTTGCCGTACAAACCCGAGTTGTGCAGTTTTGAAGCTATCTTTAAAAACACGTCGTCAACCGTTCTAGAAATCGGTTTTGGCATGGGTGAAGCCACCGCGCAGATTGCAGCCGGCAAGCCTGAGACCAATTTTTTATGCTGCGAAGTGCACACACCCGGCGTGGGCGCGCTGCTCAAACGGATTGAAGAGCAACACCTGAGCAACATCCGCATCCTGCAACACGATGCGGTTGAAGTGATCGACAACATGCTGCCCCTGAACTGCCTGGACGGCGTTCACATCTTCTTCCCCGACCCGTGGCACAAGAAAAAACACAACAAACGCAGGTTGATTCAAACCCCGCTCATCGGCAAACTGGCCGCACGCCTCAAACCCGGTGGCTACCTGCATTGCGCGACCGACTGGCAACCATATGCCGAGCAAATACTGGAAGTATTGAGAGCAGAACCCACACTGCAAAACACATCGCCAGACGGCTACGCCCCCAAACCCGATTACCGCCCCCTGACCAAGTTTGAAAACCGCGGCATCAAACTCGGCCATGGCGTCTGGGACGTCGTGTTTAAACGCGTGTGACCACCCACGGGCTTCCCACAAAAAACGGCGTAGGCCCCAGCTGCGTCGGCCTGCCCGCAGGCAACTGGCCCACCATCACTGATTTTTTGGTCGAACGTTTCCCAGCGATTGCACGCGACGTTTGGCTTCAGCGCATGGCCAACCACCTGGTAGCCGACGAGTTTGGCGAGTTGGTCACGCCAGATCGCCCCTACCCCAGCCACATGCGCATTTACTACTACCGCGCCGTTGATGAAGAGCCGCGCATCCCGTTTGATGAAGTTGTTTTGTTTCAAGACTCTCATCTGGTCGTAGCCGACAAACCGCATTTTTTGCCCGTCACGCCTTCTGGCCACTACCTGCAAGAAACGCTGCTGGTGCGGCTTAAAAAGCGTCTGGGTATTGACGCGCTGATCCCCATCCACCGCATTGACCGCGAAACCGCCGGGTTGGTGCTTTTTAGCGTCAACCCAAGTGAGCGCAACGCCTACCAGGGCCTGTTCAGAGACCATGCGGTGACCAAACATTACGAAGCCATCGCGCCCTGGCGTGCAGACCTGCAACTGCCCACAACCCGCAAAAGCCGAATCGTTGAAGACGAGCCGTTTTTCAGGCAACGTGAAGTGCCAGGTACGCCCAACAGCGAAACGCATATCGACCTGCTGGAAGCCAAAGGCAGCCTGGCCAGGTACGCTCTCAGCCCCATCACTGGTAAAAAGCACCAGTTGCGGGTGCATATGAACGCATTGGGTTTACCGATTTTGAACGACCGCATGTACCCGCCTGTGGCTGACACACCAGACGATGACTACAGTTTGCCGCTGCAATTGTTGGCCAAGTCGATTGCATTTGATGACCCGGTGACGGGACAAAAGCGCTATTTTGAATCTCACCTTGCTTTAAACTTTTAGGCTCGCAGCGGTATTGTCCGCCGGTCTTTTTATCGTCAGGTTATTTTGACAACCATCACATCGCTTTCACCCCGATTCATCGACCTGAGCGCCGCAACGGGCCAAGCTGCTGGCAGCACGCAGATGGAACTGACAGCGTCGCTGTTGGCCACCAACGCCAGCATCGCGCCCAAATACTTTTACAACGCCCTCGGCTCCAAGCTGTTTGAAGCCGTCACCCTGCTGGACGAGTACTACCCCACCCGCACCGAAGCAGGTATCTTCAAAGCGCACAACGCAGACATTGCAAAAGCCATCCAGCGGGAAGGTATTCAAAACGCCTGCCTGATTGACCTGGGCGCTGGCAACTGCGCCAAAGCCGCCGCACTGATACCGCATTTAAAGCCCGCGCAATACGTGCCCGTCGATATTTCAGTGGACTTCATGCGTGAAGCGGCCGCGCAGGTACAAGCCAGCTTTCCTACGCTGGACATCGTGGGCGTGGGCATGGACTTTTCAAGCACGCTGGCCCTGCCAGATGCGGTGCAAAACAACAACCGCGTTTTCTTCTACCCCGGCTCCAGCCTGGGTAACTTTTCACCGCCTGATGCGCTGCGTTTTTTGCAGCAGATCAGCAACCCCGCACAAGGCAAGGCCAGCGGCCTGCTGCTGGGCATTGACCTCGTCAAAGGCACAGCTGTGCTGCAAGCCGCCTACGACGACGCTCCCGGCGTGACGGCGGCGTTCAACAAAAACGTGCTTCTCAATATCAATGCGCAGTTGGGTGCAGACTTTGACCTGCGGCAATGGCGGCATGTGGCGCTGTTCAACGTTCAAGAATCACGAATTGAAATGCACCTGGAGGCGCTTGCCAACACCACCGTGCGCTGGCTGGGCCTTGAGCGAAGCTTCAAGGCAGGCGAGCGCATTCACACTGAAAACTCCTACAAATACACGCTGGACACCATGACAGCACTGCTCAAACAAGCTGGTTTCAGCCAGGTACAGCACTGGACGGACGTGCACAACTGGTTCGGCGTGTTTTGGGCTTCGAAATAGCTTTTTGAGGGTATTTTTAGCCGTTTTCAGGTGCTATTTATGCCTTTAGGGCAATGAATACGGTCGCAAGCAGCTACTGAATTAATAGCGTTTTTTGCGGGGTGTCTGACCACAATTGTTTTCCAAGGCTTAGGCGCCCCCTGACCTGCCCCCTACCGGCATACCAACTGAATTGAGGAAGTCCGGGTTTGCAAGGTTAATCGATCTGCGTAGTGGTTGATGGGAATTGAGTTGCAT
>JBILXX010000056.1:0-23110 GCA_044378095.1 Polaromonas sp. | reverse complement strand
TTGCGGCACAGCTCCTTGATCGGCATGCCAGCCTCGGCTTGCTTGATGAAACCAATGATCTGCTCTTCTGTGTATCTGCTTTTTCTCATGTCCGTCATTCTCCATAGTGACGGACTTCCTGGAATTTGCGCTGGTACGGCTGGAAGGGGGCAGGTCACTTCGAAGCCATGGTTATGCTGCCACTCCACCAGCTTCACGAATAGATTGCCCAATTCGGATTAGGCTTATGCCGCAACTTGCCTTCAGTCTGGCATATACGGAGCTGGCAAACGCAACGATTTGAATGAACTATGCCTAAAACTGCATTAGGTGTTGAGTTCCGATCGCAATCGACTCCTCAAGGGCGACCTTTATCATCGCAGTCTGCATCTTGCCGGTATGACTTTGTATGTTTGTACTTTCGCGACAAACAGTCGGCCTAAAGTAATGCTGACAAATGATAGTCAATATCGGCTTTAGGGCAGTCGATTCAAAGACTTGAATCGCCGCTTTGTCGTCGGAAGCTCCAATTCTCAAGCCGGCGCTTTGGGCCAGAAGCGGACTGCGGTGAATGACCGGTATCAGGCAATCAATCTGGCGGCCCGAAACCGATTTCAAAAGTTACAAATCCCCGTTCTCGGACTGCTCATCCAGACCCGCTGAGCCCGCTGGCATTAAAGCAGCTTCAAACTGGAAGTTGATTTATGTCTAAAGAAGCGGGTGACGTCCAAACGTGCCAGGACGCTTAAATATCAAATCGATGAAGCAAGCGCTGCACGCACAGCCTCGATCCTTTTCCTGTTCGCTCCCAGATCGTTTTCTCCAATGCGGGATGCCGAACGCACTTGTATCACCTTGGCAACAGGGTCATACCAGAACTCGACGTCATCGACAAACTTCAGCAGTGGCGTGGTGTACTGTGCATAGAGGTAGTCGGCCTCACTTTTGACGATCTTCGCCCCTGCCGTGACCTTAACGATGGATTTGATCCTGGCGATGGTCGCTGGACCGTCACCCCGAAGAGGTAACGGCGCGATTTGTGCAGCCAGGTGTCGGGGGTGATCGGGGTACAGGGCCGCCTGGCTTGACACGCTGTTGTCTGTCCCAGATGGGAGCTTGAGCTTTGCGCTGCGCACGCCAAGGTCTGTCGGTGTCAGGCTCTGAAAAAAATCCATTCGGCCAGCACCGATTGCACCAGCGACCAGCACGGCCAAGGGAATCAAAAACCATTTAAGAATAAACATCGGATGTCCACCAGACTGAATTGACCTGCAACCATAAACCGTAGGGGATATTTTCCACGAAGTGCATCAACCAGATGGTCACGCGTACTGCTTAGCAGTGACGTTCAATGTCCGCTGTGTCGTTACAAGCTCCAATTCGCAAACCGGAGCTTGGAGCCGAGGCTGACGGCCGCAGCAAGTAGCGATCCGGCATCCCGCTGGCGCACCTACGTGGCTGTCGCACCGCTGGTTACTCTGGGAGCCCCAGACCAACCGCGCAGATGCGCCCGTCGCGCACATTGCGCACAACCAGCGTGGCGCTACCCAGCGAAACGCTGTCTCCAACAACTGGTGGGCGGCGCAAACGATCCGCGATCCAGTCGGCCAATGGCAGCCCGGCTTGCGGCGGCGCCGCCAAGCCGTAGAAGTCGCACACATGACCCACGGGCAGATTCGGGTCCAGAACGAAGTCGCGAAAGACCGCGCGCACCGCCTGCTCGTTTCCAGGGTCGGGAAGCGAAACTCCGAGCTTGTGCGCCGCCCAGCCAATCGTCGTGCCCTGGGTTAGCAGCGACGCCAGTACGACGACGAAAGCAACGTTGAACAGCAGGTCCGCCTGCGGAAAACCGGCAAGCAGCGGGAACAATGCCAGCACAATGGGCACCGCGCCCCGCAAACCCACCCAGCTAATGAACCAGGTTTCACGCGCGCTGAATCGAAAGGGCCAGAGGCAGACCCAAACCGCCACGGGCCGCGCGACGACCATCAGCACCAAGGCCACGCCGAGACTCGGCAACCAGTTGACAGCCAGTTCAGAAGGTGTCACCAGCAGCCCCAATAACAAGAACATGCCAGCCTGTGCCAACCAGGCGTAGCCGTCCATCACAGCCAGCGTCGGCGCCACGGCCGCCGTTGCGCGGTTGGCCACAATCAGTCCGAACAGGTATACCGCCAAGAAGCCCGAGCCCCCCAGCCACCCTGCGGCCGCGAACGATGACAGTCCAGCAGCGCCGATCAGCAACGCGAGAATGCCCCCGCCCGCGTCCCTTGCAGCTACGTGCTGCAGAAGCAAAGACATGGCGAACCCAGACGCGATACCAATCAATGCGCCCCAGCCGAACTGCTCGGCAAAGTTGCGGACGACGGTTTGCCAGATTTCGGTGGCTGTGGTCGGCCCCGCTCCAGTGACAGCCAGCAGTCCGATAAGGGTCAGCGTGAGGTAGACCGCCATGGGATCGTTGACGCCCGACTCGATTTCCAGCGTGGCGGCGACTCGCTCGTTGAGCGTCACGCCCGAACGCGTTAGCAAGGAAAACACAGCTGCAGCGTCGGTGCTGCCGACGATTGCCCCCAACAGCATCGCGCTGCCCCAATCCAGACCCAGGAACAGAACGGCAGCTGCCGCGGTAATGGCCGCGCACAACAGCACCCCTACAGTGGCGAGCACCGCAGCAGGTTTCAAGCCGGTGCGAAAAGTCGAATACGCCGTGCGCAGCCCGCCGTCGAGCAAGATGACCGCCAACGCGAGGCTGCCCACCCAGAAGCTAAGCCGATAGTCGTCGAAGCTGTAGCCGCCAGGACCGTCTTCACCGGCCAGCACACCGGCCAGCAGGAACACCAGCAGGAACGAAAACCCGATGCGTGCAGAGAAAAGCCCGGCCAGAACGCTAAAGAAGACGAGGCCGGCGGCGGCCAGCAGCGGTACGTTGACGAAGTCCATTGCCTAAGTATCTCAGCTACCCGCACAAGCCGTGAGCGACATCCGAATTCGTCAGTCGCCTGTTCGGGTTCGCCCCCCTGAATGGCGGCTCAAGGCCTATGAGTTGATCGGACTGGACGGACGAGAACATGGCCAAGATCATCAAGACCGACCGATGCCGCGAAGAACAAGCGCGCTATTCACGCCGGGTGGGGTGGCGGAGATTGAGAAGGCTGTTTCGGCGGCAAAGCACAAGCACAACGTTTTTCTGAGAGCACTTGGGTGATGTCCGTTGCCGTAGAAAATGCTATCTAATAAATAGCTGCTTGCGCACGTATTCATTGGCCTAGAGCCATAAAATAGAGCTAAAAACAGGTGAAAAACAGTGTTTTTCGAGCGTTTTGCAGGGCCAAATCGTCTGCAAAAGGCCTTCAGCAGAAGAAAAAAGATCATTTTTACCCGCTAAAAATGCCAAAATCCCAATAAATACGGGCGTAAGAAGCTCCTGAAAATATAGCAAATATCAGCCGCTTGAAACGCTGCTCTTTGATGACTGCGATACGCAGAACGATGAATCAATGCAGATCGAGCCAGACTTGGCTCTAACGGATCAACCGGCTCTGCTGACTTCGATGTTGATTCGCGCACCAAATGGCGACTGGGTGAAGCTGCGCCTGCCACAGCTCAAAACCCATGTAATACTTGGCCGAATGCAGTTGTATTTTGTATCCGTGGGCAGGCTCGACTGAGAGTATGACGGCTCTTTTCAGGTGGGTGATGCCCAGACACTGGCGCATCGTGACTGCTCTCTCGCAACCTTAATTTTTCATGCAAACATCTGACCAACCGGTACTTCGCGACATCGTTTTGATTGGCGGCGGCCACAGCCATGTGGGCGTGATCAAAAGCTTTGGCATGAAGCCGATTCCTGGCGTGCGCCTGACCCTCATCTGCACAGATCTGCACACGCCCTATTCAGGCATGCTGCCCGGCTATATTGCAGGGCATTACGGTTTCGATGAAGTACACATCGATCTTTTGCGCCTGGCTGCCTTTGCTGGTGCGCGTGTCTATCGCGATGAGGTGATTGGCATTGACCGCACGGGGCAAAAAGTGCTGTGCAAAAACCGGCCACCGGTTCCCTACGATCAACTCTCGATCAACATTGGCTCTACCCCGCAACTAAAAAGCGTGCCCGGCGCGGCTGAGCATGCGGTGGCGGTCAAGCCGATTCGAAATTTCAACGACCGCTGGCTGGCTTTGCATCACCGCGTGGTCTCCCATGCTGGCAAAACGACCATTGCTGTGGTGGGCGCAGGCGCTGGCGGCGTGGAGCTGCTCCTGGCCATGCAGTTTCGCTTGCGCAATGAGCTGAAAAAGCTGGGCCGCAACCCAGACGATTTGCATTTTCACCTGTTCACCAGCAGTGAAACTATCTTGCCGACGCACAACGCTGGCGTGCGTAGCCGCTTTGATGCAGTGCTTCAACAGCGTGGTGTCCAGGTGCATCGCAATGCAGAAGTCACGCAAGTCCGCGCAGGCAGTTTGCTAACCTCATCCGGCTTGCAGCTCGAAGCCGATGAAATCATCTGGGTGACCCGCGCTGGCGGTGCAGCCTGGCTCAAGACCACAGGCTTGAAGCTCGATGCGGAAGGTTTCATTGAAGTGACTGACACACTGCAAACCGTGACTGATCCGCTAATCTTTGCGGCTGGTGATATTGCCAATATGGTCAATTACAAGCTTGAAAAGGCGGGTGTATTCGCTGTTCGCATGGGCCCGCCTCTGACTGAAAACCTGCGCCGCGCAGTGGGCGGTGTCGTCTTACAAGCCTATCGCCCCCAAACCAGCTGGCTCGCGCTCATCAGCACCGGTGACAAGTTTGCCGTGGCTTCGCGCGGCGTGCTGGGCTTTGCAGGGCAATGGGTCTGGAAATGGAAAGACTGGATTGACCAGCGCTTCATGCGCAAATTCAGTGAGTTTCCTGAGATGGATGCAAATGCCGCGCCGTCCTCACCTTCTGCCAGCGCATCAAGCGCTGTCAAGCTCAATTCTGAAGAATCTCTGCAAGCCATTTCGGCCATTGCCATGCGCTGTGGCGGCTGTGGTGCGAAAGTGGGTGCAACGATTTTGCAACGCGCCTTGGGCAATTTGCATCCCGTGCAGAGGGGTGATGTATTGATCGGCCTGAAAGACCCAGACGACGCCGCCGTGGTGCGTGTGCCGCCCGGTATGGCGATGGTCCATTCGGTTGATTTCTTCCGCGCCTTTGTAGACGATCCGTACATTTTCGGCAAAGTTGCGGCCAACCATGCGTTGGGCGATATATGGGCCATGGGCGGCCAAGCGCAGTCGGCCACCGCCATTTGTACCGTGCCGCCCGGCATGGATGCCAAGGTGGAAGATGTGCTCTTTCAAATGATGACAGGTGCGCTGGAAGTGCTCAATGAAGCCGATTGCTCACTGGTTGGCGGCCACACGGGTGAGGGCAAAGAGCTGGCTTTGGGCTTTGCCATCAATGGTTTGATTGAAGACAATCCTGCCGCTATTTTGCGCAAAGGCGGCATGAAGCCGGGCGATGTGCTGATCCTCACCAAACCGATGGGCACGGGCACCTTGTTTGCCGCCAAAGATCGCCTTTTTGCCAAAGGCCGCTGGATTGATGCCGCGCTGCAAAGCATGGTGGTCAGCAATCGCGTTGGCGCGCGGGTGCTGCGCGAACATGGCGCCACGGCCTGCACCGACCTAACCGGCTTTGGCCTGCTCGGCCATTTGGTAGAAATGACGCGCCCGTCAGAGGTAGACGCTGAAATTCACATGGATGCGTTGCCCCTGCTCGATGGTGCGCAAGAATGCGTGGCTGCGGGTATCACGAGCTCGCTGCAAAGCGCCAATGTGCGCCTGCGCAGAGCACTGCGAAATCAGGAGCAATTTGTCAACCATCCGCGCTACCCGCTGATTTTTGACCCACAAACCGCAGGCGGCTTGCTCGCCAGCGTGCCCGCAGATCGCGTAGACGCTTGCATCGCCGATCTCAAAGCTGCAGGTTATGTGCATACTTGCAAGATTGGGCGCATCTTGGCGCAAGCAGATGCGATTGAACCGATTGTGCTGGTATAGGTTTTAAAGGGCGTCTTCTGATGGGGAGGCTTTTGATCCCTCGGGACCCACGCAACCGATGTTTGAATGTTCAGCGTGCAGATACGTTGCCGAGCTGTACATCACCTGCATAGCCTAGGCTGAGCCCTAGCGTGGTGTCTGAATCTGCTCCTACAAGAATAGCGCCTAGCGCCGGTACAGTTTGGATTTCCTGGCCAAAAGCCGCCAAGAAATCTGCGTGCACATTGCGCTCGTTGCTGACCCAGGTTTTCAAAGGGGAAGCGCCATTCGCTACAACGATGAACCGAACCCGACTCGTAAAAAGACTGGCCTGTTCGTAGCCAATGGTTTCTTTGTTACCCCACATGTAGCACAGCGTTGCAGTGGGGATTTTTTCGCGTGAAAAGAGCTGTGCCAGCTTAAACAGCGCCCGCTCAGCGCTGGGAATGTTGTCTGTGGGCATATCAAAACTGAGGCAAACCTTTAAAGGGCTGTCTTCCGTCTCTTTGACGCGAATGTCTGCTTTGGGAAGCGGCTGATCCAGGCGCCAGCGCCAGCGAATGACGGTGTTGGGTTTGACGGCCTCATTGACAGGATGAACCAGGCTACCCCATGATTTTTCTGCCTTGATGCGCAGCACCTGCACGCCATCAAGGTCGGACAGATCAAATTGTGTGGCAGGTATTTTGTACCGAGCTGGCAAACCGGCAACTGCCCATGGCTTTGGCGGCTGGCTGCTTTGCACACCAGAAAACGCGGTCAGGCCGGCCGCGCAAGCGCCAAAAGCACTCAAACCAAACGCGACAAGAATGCATGAGCGGCGCATATCTATTTGCCGGTATCGTTGAGCTTCCAGTCGTAATCAAGATGCTCAATCGGGATCGTTTTGGCTCTGATTTGAGCCCGCGCTGCTTCATCTGTTGTGAGCAGATCAGCGTATTTGGCAAACACGTCCTCTACTTTGCTGAAGCCCTTGTGCCCTTTTTCAAAATCTTCCCTGAACCATTTGAAGATACTGGAAACTTTTAACTTGCCGCCTTCAAAGCGATTGCGAGTGCTGTCGCCGATGAAACGACGCATACCGTCTTCAAGCATGGCGTCCATCTTGGGCGCGGTGAAAGCGTCTGGGAAAAGGGCCGGGCAGCCGATGCTCGCGCAATTGACGGCCGCATGAACGCGCGGTTCGGCGTACTTGGGACGCAATTGATCGTGCTCAATCCAGTCGAGATGGCGCTTGGCACCAAGCAAGCTGAAGAATTCGTTTTTCCAGGGGCCACGGCCAAACAAGCCTAAATCTTTGATCGACTTGAGGTCAGGGTATTTGAGGAGGATGGCTTCGACTGTGAAGGCGTTGTAAGCGTTGATCAGAAACGCCATTTGCTGCTCTTTGCTGAAGCCATTGAATTGGGTCTGCGTGACGGCAGACAAACTTTCCAGCACCTTGCCGAGTTCGGCGCGGTCAGCGGCAAAGCCTTTGTAATTGGTGCGACTTTGTTTGTTGTCGGGAAGCCATTTCACGTGCTTCTTGAGTAAAGCATCCCAAGCGGCGTAATTGTGATCAATGCTTTGAGAAAAAGCAGGCTTGGCGGGCAAGAATGCAGCGCCGAAAGCGATCGAAATAAGAGCTCTTCGATTGAGTTGCTTAGTCATCATGTTCTTCTCCATGCGTGGAATTTACCGAGCCATTCAAGAACTTTGTGCGGCTGGTGGGCGCGCTTCCATTCACCGGCTGCATATTTGTTTGCCTCAGACAGCGTAGGGTAGGTGTGGATGGTCCCCAGGATCTTGTTCATGCCCAAGCCATGCTTCATCGCCAGCACGTATTCGGCCAGTAAATCGCCTGCGTGCACGCCCACAATGGTCACGCCCAATATTTTGTCTTTGCCCGGTACGGTAAGTACCTTCACAAAGCCATGTGCCTCGCTGTCGGCAATGGCACGGTCAAGATCGTCGATGCCATATTTAACGACCTCGTATGGAATGTTTTGCGCTTTGGCCTCGGTTTCGTTCAATCCCACTCGCGCGACTTCAGGATCAATGAAGGTGGCGGCGGGAACGATAGAGTAATCGACCTTGAATTTTTTGAATGTTCCAAAGAGTGCATTGACGGCGGCATACCACGCTTGATGCGCAGCCATGTGGGTGAACTGATAGGGACCAGCCACGTCACCAGCGGCAAAAATGTTCGGGTAAAGCGTTTCCAGGTACTCGTTGGTATCGACCGTGCGGCTGGTGGGCACGCCAATGTCTTCCAAACCAAAGCCTTTGAGGCGAGCCGTACGTCCCACGGCGCAAATCAATTGGTCATATTCCAGCGCAATTTCTTGGCCTTTGAATTCCACCACCAGATGTTTTTTGCCACCCCTGGCTTCGCAGCGCAGCGCTTTGTGATTGCACAGCACATTCACGCCATCTGCACGCAGTGCGTCAAGTGCATGCTGTGACACTTCATCATCTTCTCGAATCAACAGGCGTGGCGCCATTTCGACTTGCGTGACCTGGCTGCCCAATCGCGCAAAAGCTTGCGCTAGCTCAGAGCCAATCGGCCCGCCGCCCAGCACCACCATACGCGCTGGCACATCATCGAGTTTGGCAAAGGTATCCCAAAGGGTATCGCTCGTGACATAGCCGACTTCTTCGAGTCCAGGAAGTGGCGGAACGAAGGGGCGCGCGCCCGTTGCGATCACGATGCTGCGCGTGGTGAGCACCTTTTTACTGCCATCGTTCATGGCGATTTCCACCGTCCAAGGGTTCACAATTTTTGCGTAACCGGCTAGGCATTCGACGCCCAGGCTGGTGTAGCGCTCCATCGAATCATGCGGCTCGATTGCGGCAATCACATCGTGTACACGCTGCATCACGGCTTTGAAGCTAAAGCTGGGCGTGGTGTTGACCAGGCCATAGTTGCTCGCGGTACGCATTTGCTTGGCGAGTTTTGCCGATTTGATGATCGCTTTGCTGGGCACACAGCCGTAATTGAGGCAATCGCCACCCATCTTGTGCGCTTCGATAAGCGTGACTTTTGCTTTCACAGCAGCCGCGATGTAGGCTGACACCAAGCCACCTGCGCCGCCGCCTATCACCACCATGTTGCGGTCAAAGCTTTTTGGTTTGACGTGATTCCATTTTGCATACACCTTGCGCTTTTTCAGTGCTTCAATGATCTTTTTAGCAATGATGGGGAAGAGGCCGAGCAAGACAAACGAGCCCAGCAGACCGGGCGAAAGAATGCCTTTGAGTGAATCAATTTTGGCAAGTTGCGTTCCCGCATTGACAAATACGATGGTGCCCAAAAACATGCCAATTTGGCTGACCCAGAAAAAAGTCCAGGTCTTCATCTTGGTCAAACCCATCAACAGGTTGATCACGAAGAATGGCACGAGCGGCACGAGGCGCAGGGTGAAGAGATAGAAAGCGCCTTCTTTCTCCACACCTTTGTTGATTTCAGCCATGCGCGCACCGAATTTCTTTTGCACGGACTCGCCCAAAGCGAAGCGGGCGGCCAAAAAGGCCAATGTTGCGCCCAATGTGGAGGCGAACGACACAATGATTGTTCCCACGACCAAGCCGAAGATCGCGCCGCCAGCCAGAGTCATGATTGCTGCGCCAGGCAAGCTCAGTGCTGTGACTGCCACGTAAATCGCGAAGAAGCTGCCGATCACCAGTGCTGGCTGCGTTTTGTACAGTTCACCAAAGCGCTCTTGGCTTTGCTTGATGAAATCGAGGGTGAAAAATCGCCCCAGATCAAAGGCGAAAAAGGCAATGATGGCCGCGACAAGCGTGACGATCAGGATAGTTTTACTTTTATTCATAAATTCGCGAGGTTGTGAGCTGCGCATCCTGGCGCGACGTTGGTTTCCCTATAGGTCGGAAAGCCACTGCATTTCTTACTATTTTGAGGCTAATAGCGTGACATATTCACGCTGGGTCTTAGTTCTTGAGCGTTTGATAGCCGCCCACGATGCGGGTGAAGGTGGTGATGGCGCAAATGAAGGCGAAAGCGTAGGCTAGCGGCGCAAAGTAGTGCGGCCATATGCACATCGCCATAAAAAAGAGCAAGGTTTCGGTGGCTTCTGCCAAGCCGCCAAGAAAGTAAAACGATTTGTCAGGATATTTCATGCTCTGAATGCCGCGCTTGGCAGCCAGCGCGGAAAAGGCTAAAAAGCTGGATGTCGTGCCGATAAAGCTGGTGAGCAGCACGGCAGCGGGTAGGGCATTTGCCTTGGGTGCGGACAGGGCAAAGGCCATCACGATGCCTGCATAAAACAGGAAATCCAAAGAAATATCCAGAAAACCGCCAGAATCGGTGGCTTGGGTTTGCCGTGCCACAGCACCGTCGAGCGCATCATACAGTCTTGAGACCAGTATAAGGATTGCGCCCGCAATATATGCCTGGAGTGTGATGCAAACCATGGCCACGACACCAATACCAAAAGCGGCAAAAGTCACCTGATCAGCACCCACGCCGCGCCTGGCCAGGCCAGCGGCAATACCTACTACAGTCGGGCGGATCAGGGGCGTGATGAAGCGGTCAAGCATTCGCGAGAGCCTCAAAATCAATCACCGCCACCGGATCGGCAATATCGGCGGCATCATGCGTGACGAGCAGCGTTGGCAACTGCAAGTGCCGAACATGCTCAAAAACAAACTGGCGAAATTGCTCACGCAGCGCTACATCCAGTTTTGAAAAAGGCTCGTCCAGCAGCAAGGCTTGCGGCTTGGCCAGCAGCGCGCGCAGCAGCGACACGCGGGCGCGCTGGCCACCAGACAGAGTGAGCGGGTTACGCGAAGCCATGTCTTCAAAGCCAAGCTCGGCCAGTGCGGCGTCTGCCTGCGATGCGCGCTCAAGCGGTGTGCCGGGCGGGCAGGCAAAGAGCAGGTTTTCTCTCACTGTCATATGCGCAAAGAGCAAATCGTCTTGAAACAAAAGGCCGATGCGGCGCTGGCTGGTGGGCAACTGCTCAACGCGCCGCCCGGCCAATTCGACGGTCAGTTCCGCATGCAAACCGGGCAAAGGCAGGCCAGCGATGGCGGCCAGCAGGCTTGATTTGCCGCAGCCGCTTGGGCCCATCAGCGTGGTAACGCTGCCAGGCGGGCATGTGAGCGCCAGGTTTTTGACGAGTACGCGCTCTGCGCTCCCGCTGCCTACGCTCAGTTGCTTCACTTCAATCTTCATGGCTTGCAGTGTAGAGGCCGGTCGGCGGGCTTTGCCCAGCGCCGAGGCTGCCCGAGAAAAGCGGCTGCGCCGAATACCAGCGCGGGCCAAAGCCATTGCAGCCAGGCAAAGGCTGCCACCAACGAGCGCTGGCCGCCAGAAGAAAGCGTCACAGCCTCCGTGGTGACAGTGACGATTCGGCCCTCGCCGATGTAAAGCGTGGATAAAAACTGCGCCACACTGACTGCAAAGCCGACGGCCGCGGTGCTCCACAAGCTCTGGCGCAACAAAGGCCATTTGATCTGGCTGAGATACGCCCATCGGCTTTTGCCCAATGTCGAACTCATGTACCGATACCGCGCATCAAAGCCCAAGTAGGCCGGGCTGAGCGCAATCAGCGTGTACGGCAACACCGCCAACACATGCGCCAACAGCACGCCTGGCCAAGAGCCCGTGAGCCCGCCGACCAGTGCCAAGCGATGGATACCCACCACCCACAACACGCCCGGCAACAGCAACGGCAAATAGAGCAAGCGGCGCAAAGTAGCATCCCATTTTGGTGGCGCGATCTCTAGCCATGCGACCGCCCACATCAAAGAAAGCGCAGAGCTGGCCACTGCCAAGGAGACGGTGACCCCGATGCTTTTGCTGCTGCCCATCACGCTACGCCATGCCTCCCAACTCAAGTTTTGGGGCAAGAGCGATGGAAACGGCCAGACGCCCGAGATACTGCCGACGGCCAGAGCGAGCAAGACGCTCGCGTAAATAAACAAAAATCCGAGCCACGCAGTGCGGCCTGCATTCCACGTACCCATCGCAGGCTCTGCTGCCCGTCGGCCAGACAGATGTCGGTCAAAGCGTTTGTGCGATGCAAGCGCCGCTGGCCCGCGCAGCCAGACCAGCGCAGCAGACAAGGCCACCAAAGCCGTGAGCAACCATCCTGCAGCTGCACCCACGGCATTGGTCGCTTCGTCGCTGTCTTGCAGCCACTGCCAGGCGCGTACTGACAGCGTAGCCGGGCTGCCCGGCCCCGCAATGAGCGCCGCATCCACAACAGTCAAGCTATACGCCAAAACAGCAAGCAAAGGCCAAATAAGGCGAGGAGAAAGTTGCGGCCAAAGCACGCGCCAGAAAGCTTGGGCACGGCTGTAGCCCAGCGTTTGCGCGGCCCACGCCTCACGCTGCCAGCGCGCGCCGGTGTCGTCGCGTTGCAATTGCGTGGCCGCAGCCCAGAGCAGAAACGGCACTTCTTTGAAGACCAGCATCGCGATGAAGCCCAGGCCATAGCTGTCTTGCGAGCTGGCGATCTGGGGCGGCTGCGTCCATCCGGTAAGCCATGGGGAGACGGCGCGCAGCAGCCAGCCGCTGGGCGCGATCAAAAAAACCAACCCCACTGCAAAGGCGGCATGCGGGGTCGCTAGAAGCGGGGAAAGGCTGCGTACCAGGCGATGCCACCAAGGCCTGCCAAAAGCCTGCGACAACAGCCAGGCCGTGATGCCCCACGCGAGCAGCGTAGACGCCAACCCGGTCCAGAGCGTCATGCCAACCGCGCGCAGCAGACCAGGCGCTTCCCAAAGCGAATTCCAGGCATCAAAATAGCTTGCAGCCTTTATTGCATTGGCGCAAGCAGCTATTAATAGAAGAGCAAGCGGCGCAGCCAGGGCGATGCTGGCTACGCGCCAGAGCAGAGCGCTAGAGGCTCGGCTCATCAAGCCCCGTAGCGCTTTTGCCACTCTTTCTCAATTGGATCAACCCAGCTGCCATGCGGCTCAGGAATCACGGGTGCGAAGCGCTCAACCTGCCCCGGCGCTTTAGCTGCCGAAAACAGCGCGGCATCCTGCGCGTTCATTTTGGCTGGCGAAAGCACGGTGGGGTCGCCCCAAATCTTGATGTCGCCCTTGCGCGCTTGCGCAACAGGCGAGAGCATGAAATTGGCCACGACTTGCGCCGCTTCTTTGGCCTTGCTGTTGAACGGTATCGCTAAGAAGTGCGTGTTGCCAATCGTTCCGCTGTCAAACTGATAGCTTGCTACGGTGGCTGGCAGGCGGCCAGCAGCGATTTCATTGGCTGCTTCGTTGGGATTGAAGGTGAGGGCGAGTGCCAGCTCGCCATCGGCCATCATCTGGCGCACCGCAGCCGCATTCGCGGGAAATTGCTTCCCATTGCGCCACAAGTGGGGGTGCAGCGCATCGAGATGCCTCCAGAAAGGCTCGGTGATTTTGGTAAATGCGGCAGCATCAAAGGGTTTGTAGAGCGCAGCTCGGTCCGCGGCGGGCGTGAGATCCATCAAGGCCTGCTTGAGGAAGGTGGTGCCATGAAACTGCGGCGGCTTGGGATAGGTCACGCGGCCGGGGTTGGCTTTGGCAAATTCCATGAAGGCGGCAGTGGAGCGTGGAGGATTGGGCGTTTTGCTGCGGTCTGCAAAAAAAGTGAGTTGAGCCATACCCCACGGCGCTTCCATGCCTTGCACGGGCTCGGCAAAATCGATGCGTGTGGTGGGTTTGCCGTCCACATCCACAAATTTAAAGCTGGGCAGGCTTTCTGCCCATGGGCCAAAAAGCATGGCTTCGCGCTTCATGGCCAGGAAGTTTTCGCCATTGATCCAGACCAGATCGACCGATCCGTCGCTGTTGCGATTGGCGGCTTTTTCGTTGCGCACGCGTTTGACGGCTTCGACGGTATCTGTAAGCTTCACATGCTCGAGCTTTACGCCGAAATCACGCAACACCTGCTCGCCCGCCCAAGCCAAATACGCGTTGATGCGCTCGCTGCCCCCCCATGCGTTGAACACAACCGTTTGGCCGCGTGCTTTTTTCTCAATATCTGCCCAACCGGTTTGCGCAAAGCCAAAAGGCGCGACGGGGATCAATGCTGCCCCAAAAAGGGTGCGCTTGGAGAACTGGCGGCGATTCAATGTCATGAGATTGTGTTAGGTGAGAGAGGGTTTAAAAGCAGTAGTCGTGTAAGTACGTGAAATCTTACGCAGCAGACGCTGCCAAGCAAGCGAAAAGATCGTTAAAAATGGCATCGCGTTGCACCGCGAACGCCTCACGCATTGGATGCGCCTGGGGCTTCGCAGGTTCCCGTACCTGCCAGCGCAAATCTGTACCCAGGATCGGCGTGGCTACCAAATGGCTCGGCACCCAATCCGGGTTGAGCAGCCAGGCTATGTTGATCAGATCCCAAATCACCCAGCTGTGCGCCTCGGCGCTGGGCCGGCCTGTGACGGCCCAAAGTGGATTGTCGGCAAACAAGGTATGCAAATAGCTGCCGATTGCGCCATGCGGCTTCACAAAGCGCTCCACTTCGGCCAGTGACAAGCGCAATTGCGCGCCCACGTGGTAGCCGGGCAGATACACCAGGGGCACACCGCTGTCGTAAAGCCACTGGCTGGCCAGCACATCTTGCTCCAAATTGAAAGACTGATTCACATGCGGCGCATGCGAGGGAAAAGCACTTGTCCATACCACCACGATCTTGCGCATGATCTCTGGCGCGAGCAGCATTGCGCTGGCCACATTGGTGGCGCAGCCCAGAGCCACCACATAAAGCGGCTCATCTTGTGGCATGTGCAGCGCTGTGGCGATCAAATGCGCCGTTGCTTCGCTCTCTGTGGGGTGATTCAACGAGGAAAGGTAAGCCGGGCTGCCCTTGAAGGCGGGCACTTGATGCGCCAAGCCCAGCAGGGATTGCACTTTTAAAATTTCGTCGTAGCTCCGCGCCATGCCGACGCTTGGCGGATTGAAGGGTGCCGCATCTCGGTCTGCGGCTGGATACAAAGCCCGGCGGTGTGCAAACGAAAAGGGGGGGGCGTAAATCCCGTGAATTTGCAGCCGATCGGGGCGTAGCAAGGCCCAGGCGAGGGCGAATTGATCGTCAATTTCATTGGCTGCATCGGTATCGATCACGATTTGAACCGGCCCGCCAGGCGAGCGAAGCCGCTCGGCATACGCATCGGCATTCATGGCAGGCGATAGTGCTTGGGGTGAACTCATGAATTTCCTTGCTTGCTAATAACGGACTGCATCTTTTGCCACCGCAGCCAGTCTGCGGGCTCGTCAATATCCCAGAGTGCGGGCAGCTGCGCCACGCTTGCGCCGGCCAGTCTGAGTCGCGTCAAGGTTTGCGCCAGCACCAGATTCGTGCTCCATTCCACGGCACTAAAAACTCCGGGAATCATCTTTTTTAGCCCGAGCAACACATAGCCACCGTCTTCCGCAGGAATCAGGCAGGCATCATACTCAAGCAAGCAGCGCGCCGCTTCCTGCAAATGACCGGGTGAGAGCACGGCGCAATCTGTGCCAATGATGAGCAACGGCTTGGCATCTTCCTGTGCAAAATGCACCTCGGCACAGCGACGCATCCTCGCACCCAAGTCACCCTCGGGCTGAGCCAAGCAGTCAATCTTGAATTGCTTTTGTATAGCTCGAAACTGGCGATGCAGCGCATCGGGCGCACACCAAAGCGTGATGCCGCCCAGAGCGGCTTGCTGCGCAGTGTGCAGGCTTTGCGCGATAAATTGCCGCTGCGCCCGCGCCGCGCCAACTGCGCCCAGCGCAGGGATGAGGCGCGTTTTCGCGAGGCCCGCAACAGGCGCTTTCGCCATGATCGCTGTTGCCGCTGAAGCTTGCGGTGGCGAAGCGCGGTAGCCATAAGCCAGCGCTAGATCAGCTGGCTCCGCGTCAAAAAAGTAAGCCCATCGGAGCCGCCACATGAGAAAAATGGTGCGCCACACACCGTTTTTCTGCCATTTTCTCGCCGAGGTGCGCACGCGCTGGCGCAGACATGCGGGCTTGGCTATCTTCCTTAGTCGAGTAGATAGCTCAATGTCTTCCATCAAGGGCTGCTCAGGGAAGCCGCCCACGGCCTCGAACGCATCGGTGCGAACAAACAGCGCTTGGTCGCCTGTGGCAATACCGCTCAAGCGCGACCGCAGGTTCATCATGCTTTCCACCAGTCGAAGCGTTGCACCCGGCGCATTCAAGTGCACATCAAATCGCCCCCATGGCCGCTCGCGCAGTGCTGATTCAATGGCATGCAGAGCGTCATCAGGAAGTTGAGTATCGGCATGCAAGAAGAGCAGGGCATGGGCCGGGCATAGGGTTGCATCTCGCGCCCCTGCATTCATCTGCAATCCCCTGCCAGGCGCGCTGCAAATGAGCCGATCCACCCAAGGCCGCGCACGCGCCCAGCTTTCATCGCTGCTCCCGCCGTCCACCACGACCAGTTGCGCCCCTTGCGCACGCAAGGCCTGCAAAGCGGCCAGCCGCTCGGTGAGCGCGGCGCCTTCGTTCAGTACGGGTATGACAATGCGAAGCGACGCTACAGGCAACATCTGGCCCGCCAAGTGGCTCACGCGGACCCTGCGCCCAAGCGCTGAGACAGTGCATCAAACTCTGCGCTCACCCAGGCGACACCACCCTTGCTCAAATAGTGATCCACCCGCTCGCTCACATGGCTGGCGAGCACGGGATCGAGATTTTGTGCCGACCAATCCTCGCCGTCTTGCTGGAGCGCTGAAGCTGCCCGCGAGGCCACGCGCCATTTGGCACACCAAGTCACCGACCAAAGCCACATCGCCCGGCGCAGTGGCAAATGCCAGCTCTGTGCATCGCGTGCCAGTGGCTCATCTACTTGCGCTTCCCAAGCGCGGTAGGTGGCCAACACATCTTGCAGCGAGAGCACAGTTTGTGAATCGGTATCCCAGGTGGTGGACGTGTAAAGCGTGGCATGCGCCAGATCGAAGCTGGGGTAGCTGTAGCGGCATTTTTCTAGATCGACAAGATAGGCTTTTTCCCTTTGAGCCGCTTTCAGAGCGATGACAAAATTACCTGGATGTCCGTCAAAGGCAATCAACCGCTTCAAGGGGCGAGGTGCGCGTTTGCAAAGTTGCTCAAAGCGCATCATCTCCGCTTGGACGGTTGCCGCCACACTGGAAGCAAGATCAGCTTTCGCCAAATACGTGGCCTGTGTGTTGACCTCATCCCACATCGCCTTCAATGGATCGGCTGCGTGCACAAGCGGCGCACATTGGCCATCGGGCGGCAAGGCAATGCGATGCAAAGCGGCCAGGCTGTGCGCCATCAGTGACAAATCTTGCGGTAATTGCGCTGAGCGGCCCACGATCTCTTGCACGATCAGCGCGCCGCGTGGCAGGCTGGCGCAGGGCACGAGCAAGTGCAGGCAGGTTGGCGCGTGGCCGGCCGGGCTGGCTCGCTCAAAGCAGGCTTGCTGGTAGTTCAAGTTATCAAGCGCAGCCAACTGCATTTGGCTTTGCTTGGGGATTCGCGCCAACCACCCTGTGCCGACCAGGCGCACATGTTCATGCGCGAGGCCCTTGGCTTTGAGCGGCACCAAGCGCATGCCAGTCCAAGCGCCACCTTGCGGCCATTGGCTGAGCAAGGCCTCACGCAGGGCTTCAAGCAAATGGGTTGGGCTTTGGCTCACGGGCAATGGGCTGGGTTAAAGCTGGGAAGAATTGAGGAATTCGAGGTTATCTTAATTGGGCGCGGGGGAGATGCTCCGCTTTCAAGGCAGCGTTGTTCTGGATCAAAAGTTGACCCCTTTCCACACACCGGTTAGATTCGCCCCGGGAATTGAGGAAGCCCGTTGAGTTCAGTCAGACCGACACGACGGCCTGACTGGCCAATTACCGATCGTCATTTTCTTCAGCTTTGGCGGGGGGAATGTATCCGATGGGCTCAAGCAGTCGGTGGTGGTTGAACCTAGACAGCAGTGCCAGCCCCGCGTACCAGGGCGCGCGGCAGCTCAAGCCCACGCAGGTCTGCAACTACACATCTTCCAAACGGTTTGACGCGTGGAAAAGGAGAAAAAGCATGCCTGAGCAGCTCAACCAAAAGACCCAGGGTCTGACTTATCTGCCCGAATTCAATATCGTGATTTTTGCCCTCCTGCTGAATTTCCCTTGGGAGTTTCTCCAGGTCCCTTTCTTTGAGGGCATGCCCACCGTGGAGCATTGGCAAGGGGTCAAGTCATGTACCCAGGCCAGCATTGGCGACGCGGTCATCATGCTGGTGGCCTTCTGGTGCGTGGCAGCCTTTGCGGGAAGGTATTGGCTTCTGCGCCCCAAGTTCGCCCATATCGGATCCCTGGTTGCCGTGGGCGTAGGCATCACCATCCTCATTGAAAAGCTGGCCGTCTCCGGAGGTTGGGTGCAAAGCTGGTCCTACTCGGAGCAAATGTTGACGGCGTTCGGCATCGGCATCACACCTGTGTTGCAGTGGATCGTTCTTCCGCCGTTAACCATTTGGTTCTGCAAACGCCAACTAGGGCCAGGACTCATGCGGTGACTGAAGTCAAACGCGGACCAGCCACCTTGTTGTGAAAATACTGGGGGTCGAGAACAATGGGGGTCAGACGCCAATTGAATTCCCTCAAACCACCTTGAAAACCGATTTTCAGATGTCGTTTAGGTCTTATAACCAATAAATACGGGCGCAAGCAGCTATAAAAATAATAGTGATTGGTCGGCGAAAGCCCTTGCTCAGAAGCCCTGTCCAGGCGCAAACATCCGATTCACCAGTCGCACCTGTTACTACCCGCCCTGGCCCAGCGCCCCAAACCGACTACGCTAGAAGCCAAAGACAAAGCCATCGACAACCCCGACCACACCAGGAGACACCTATGACCCCATTCAACGGCTGGGCCGCCCACACCAGCGGCGGGCCTTTGCAGCGCATGGCGTTTGACCCCGGCCAGATGGATGCTGAGGACGTTGAAATTTCGGTGGAGTATTGCGGCGTGTGCCACTCTGACCTGGCGATGATTGACAGTGAGTGGTTTCCTGTTAACTACCCCATCGTGCCGGGCCATGAGGTGGTGGGCATCATCACGGCCGTGGGCGCACAGGCCAAGGGGCGCAGTGTGGGTCAGCGCGTTGGCTTGGGCTGGCACAGCAAGAGCTGCCAGTATTGCCAGCATTGCCTGGGCGGCGAGCAAAATCTGTGTGGCAAGCGCCAGCCGACCATCGTTGGGCGGCATGGCGGTTTTGCTGACAAGGTGCGGGCCCACTGGAGCTGGGCGATACCGCTGCCCGAGGGGCTGGACCCAGCGTCTGCCGGGCCACTGATGTGCGGCGGCGGCACGGCTTTTTTGCCGTTTGTCATTCACGACATTAAACCGACCGACCGGGTGGGCGTGGTGGGCATTGGCGGCTTGGGGCACCTTGCCGTCAAGTTTGCCAAAGCCTGGGGTTGCGAGGTGACGGCATTCACGTCCAGCGCGTCCAAGCGTGCAGAGGCGCTGCTGCTGGGCGCGCACCGCACGGTGTCCAGCGTGGATGCAGACGAGCTCAAAGCCGTGGCTGGGCAGTTTGACGTGTTGCTGGTTACCGTCGGTGCCAGCCTGGCCTGGGACGACCTGATTGCCACGCTGGCGCCCAAGGGCCGGCTGCACCTGGTGGGCGTGGTGACCGAGGCCATGAAAGTACGTAGTGGCCCGCTGCTGTCGTGGCAGCCCAGCATTTCGGCATCGCCGACCGCATCGCCGGTGGTGTTGACGCAGATGATGGAATTTTGCGTGCGCCACGGCATTGCGCCACAGGTGGAGCAGTTTGCGATGGATGACATTAACGCCGCCATTGACCACCTGCGCGCTGGCAAGGCGCGCTACCGGGTGGTGCTGAAGGCTTAGGGAGTTCTGAAACCTGCGCTTCACCGCAATTCATCGCGCTGTAACACCAGCTTCGCAAAGCCGCCGCAAAATCCGCTGATGAAAAGTACACCAACCCACCCCAGCCGTCGCCAGGCGCTGGCCACCGCTGCTGCGCTGTTGCCCGCGGTTGCCGCGCCCCTGACGTTTGCCCAATCGCCAGTCTACGCAGACGAAACCTGGCAAGACTCGCGTCGCCAGCGCGCCGTGCCAGTGCGCATCCGTTGGCCGCAAAGCGCTGCGCCTGTTGATGGCTGGCCAGTGGTGGTTTACTCGCACGGCTTGGGCGGCTCGCGAGTGGGGGGTGATGTTTGGGGTCAGGCTTGGGCTGATGCGGGCTTTGTGGTGTTGCATCTGCAGCACGCGGGCAGCGACATTAGGGCTGTACGCGGTGCTGCGACCAGCTTTAGAGACCGCGCCGCGCTGCGCTCGCTGGGCAGTGCAGAGCAGCTCTTGGCACGGCTGCAAGACGTGGTGTTTGCCATTGATGAAATTGCCCGCCGCAAAACCATTGACAAGGCCTGGCGCTTTGTACGCAGTGACGCAGTCGGCATGGCAGGCCATTCGTTTGGCGCGCACACCACGCTGGGTGTGGGTGGCCAGACATTCCCGGGTCATCCCGGCATCAAAGAGCCACGCATTGCCGCGCTGATCGCGCTGTCGCCCACCCTGCCTGCAATTGGCGATGCAAATCGCGCTTTTGTCGCCGTTATCCATCCCACGCTATGCATCACTGGTACGCGGGACGACGATGTGGTGGGCAACAACGCCACACCCGACAAACGCGCCGCCGTTTTTGCCGCTTTGCCTCCAGGCAACAAGGCCATGCTGCTGCTCAAAGACGCAGACCACATGACCTTCGGCGGCGTCACGGGCCGTGCTGCTGGCATCTTGCCGCGTGAAGCTGTCTCCACCCAGTTACAGCCGCAGCACCATCAACTGATAGCGCGCATCAGCACCGACTGGTGGCGGGCGCATTTGATGGGCGACTTGAAAGCCAAAGTGCGGCTGCAAAAGCCAGCGGGATTGGCTGCGCTGGACAGCTGGCAAGCTGGATAAAGGCTGCTAAAAGGAAAGAACGTTACGCCCAGGTTGGTCGCGCACACACCCCATCCAAACAAAGTCTCGAATTCAGGCAAGTCTTACCGCAACAGGTCGCCAGCCTGACCTTCCTATGCGCTGATGCACACAAGATTTGTCAGTAGTTTCCCGAGGTAGAAGCCTTAAATTATTTCAGGCTGATGTCAATATTTCTGGCTTTTTGCATTTCCACCAGACACAATCCTGTCCCATAACTTACAACCCGGAGACACACCCGATGGCAGATTCATCCATCTATGACAGCAAGCCGTGGCAAGCAGCCTACGGCACTGCAATTGCACCCCAACTGCCTGCGGCTCGCTACCAGAATCTCGCGCACATGGTGCATAGCGCCTGCGAGCGCTACGCCAAGCAGACGGCATTCACGGCTGTTGTGCCCAACGGCATGAACGGCAGCCTGAGTTTTGCCCAGGTTGCAGAGTTGTCTGACGCCTTTGCGGTGTACCTGCGCGATGTCTGCGGCCTCCAGGCGGGGGACCGGGTTGCGGTACAACTGCCTAATGGCCTGGCCTATCCTGTGGTCGCTTTTGGGGTGTTCAAGGCGGGCTGTGTGTTGGTCAATACCAACCCGCTGTACACCCCCAGCGAGATGGCGCATCAATTCAAGGATTCGGGTGCTCGCGTATTGGTCATCGTTGACATGTTTGCCGACAAACTGGCCGAGGTCATCCCCAAGACAGGCATCGAACGCATCGTGCTGGCGGGCGTGTCTGAGATGTTTCCCGTTGTGCCCAACCTGATTGTTCGCGGCGTGCAAAAGGTCTGGAGCAAGGTACTCCCACCGATCCCGGATTTGCCCCAAAAAATAGAGCGCTTGGCTGAAGCCATCGCCAGTGGTCGGGCCAGCAGTTCGCCCGGCAAAGTCAATGCCTGGTGGCAAGCCGTGGCGTCAACCGAGGTCGCCGCCTTGCAGTACACAGGCGGCACCACCGGTGTCAGCAAAGGCGCGATGCTGACCCACGCCAATTTGCTGGCCAACCTCGATCAGGTGCTGGCCATGGGCAAGTCGCACATGGGCGAGGGCGAATGTGTACTGACCGCGCTACCCCTGTATCACATCTTCGCCTTTACAGCCAATCTGCTTTGCTTCATGGACATTGGTGGCCGCAACATCCTGATCCCCAGCCCGCGCCCGGTGCAAAACCTGCAACGCGCCCTGGAGAACTATCCCATCACCTGGGTCACGGGCGTCAATACCCTTTTCAATGGCTTGATGAACGAAGAATGGTTCACTGCCTTTCCTCCCAAGCACCTGAAAGCGGCCATCGCGGGGGCACAGCCCTTCATCACGCCGTGGCCGAACGCTGGCAAAAAATCACCGGCACACGGATTGCCGAAGGTTTTGGCCTGACAGAGTGCTCACCCTGCGTGAGCTTTAATCCTTTGAGCGGCACCGCAAAAGCCGACAGCATCGGCATTCCGGTGCCGGGAACCGAGGTACGGCTGGTGGATGATGAGGGTGTGCCCGTGGCGCAGGGCGAACCCGGCGAGCTGATCGTGCGCGGCCCGCAAAACATGAAAGGCTATTGGCAAAGGCCTGATGAAACCGCAGCGGTCATCAAGGACGGATGGCTTTACACCGGCGACGTCGGCGTGATGGATTCGCAAGGCTATTTCAAAATTGTGGATCGCAAGAAGGACCTGGTGCTGGTCTCAGGCTTTAATGTGTACCCGAATGAAATTGAGGATGCGCTGGCCAAAATGGGCGCGATTCTGGAGGCGGCTGTTGTTGGCGTACCCGATTCGAAATCTGGCGAATCCGTCCGTGCCTATGTGGTGAAGAACCCGGACTTTGTGGGCGAGCTCAGCAAAGAGGCGGTATTGGCACACTGCAAAACACTTCTGACGGACTACAAAATTCCCAAATCCGTTGTTTTTCGCGACGAGCTGCCTAAATCGCCCGTCGGGAAAATCCTGCGCAAAGATCTCAAGGCCGAAGTCAAGGCCGAGTTCAACAAAAAATAAAGGACGAACACCATGTTGACCGAACTTGAAACCAAACTGCTGGGCGTGATGATGATGGTGATCATGCTGGGCATGGGCGCATCTTTAACATTCCGGAGCCTGTCAGAAATTTTGTGTTTGAGGCATACCATTCCCCCAAAGGAGTTACATGCCCCGCACTACAACCAAGTCCGCTGTCAGCGGCAAATCGGCACAGCCGCAAATTTCAGCCAAGCTACT
>JBILXX010000055.1:0-23232 GCA_044378095.1 Polaromonas sp. | reverse complement strand
CGCGCGATGGCTGCAAAGCCGCTTCGGGCTACGCCCTACGCAGCTTTGCAGTCATCGCAAACAAAATAGAAAAAGCGGACAATCTATTTGCTCTAAAACCGGACAGTTCTATTTACTGCTGACAGTTAGTCTGCACTGCAACTGCGTTGTCAGGATGAAGTGCTAGGCGGACGGAGCGCAGCACACCGGAGCGTACTTGCGTACGTGAGGATTGCGAGCACCGCCCAACGACGCAATTCGCCTGAAAAATGAATTTACAAAAGTGCCCATATGTCTTTGAATCAGTATCCCCAGCGTCACACGCTGCACAACGAAATTCACGCACGACCCCCGGAGTCCATCGCAGTGCCCGCTGCGGTGTCGCACGTTGTCATGCTGGCCAATCCAGAGGAGCGTGCAGCATCCCGCGCGCATGTGGCCGAGCTTTTGCGCAACCAGCATTTGCCCATGCCCGACGCGGCATCAACGCATTTGCGCATGGACCTCGGGCAATACCGCTTACGCTGGGAAATGCACACCGAGTTTGTGACCTGGACTTTCATGCGCCAGCTCGAAACAGTGCCTTTACCTGGCCAGGTACCCCCGACTGCCAGCCAGGTCGTGCCGCAAGCCTGGCTGGCCGCTTTGCCCGGCCAGTGCCTGGCCAGTGTGCATGTATGGGCTTTGCCTGGAAACACAGAAGGCTCGGACGAGATGGTCAAGCATGTCATGCATGAAGACACACTGGTAGCTTCCACGGTTGCCGATGGCTATGCCGAGGTGTACACAGACTTTGCCATTCACGCTGATGGATTTTCACGAATGCTGCTGCTGACAGGCGGCATTTCAGCGCGTCGTTTGGGTCGCTTGGTACAGCAGTTGCTGGAAATTGAAACCTACCGGATGGCCGCGCTTATGGGCTTGCCTGCAGCGCGCGCCGCATCGGACGTGCTGGGCAACGCCGAGCGCGAGCTGGCAGAACTTGCAGGCTCGATTCGCAGCGCCAGCCGCGATGAAGAGCCTCAGTTGCTAGACAGGCTGACGCGCCTTGCCGGACAGGTCGAAAGCCAGCATGCCACCAGCCACTCTCGCTTTTCAGCCAGCAGTGCCTACTTTGAGCTGGTTGACAAACGCATTGACGACATCGCCGAGTCACGCCTGGCTGGGTTGCAAACCATTCGAGAGTTCATGGACCGGCGCTTGAGCCCCGCACGCAGCACCTGCCAGTGGGCCACGCGCAGGCAGGATGCGTTGAGCCAGCGGGTGTCCCGCATCAGCAATCTGCTCCGTACCCGGGTTGAAATTGAACAGCAGCAAAGCAGTCAGGCGCTTCTTGGTGCGATGAATGAGCGCCAGGGCCTGCAACTCAAATTGCAGGCAACGGTGGAGGGGTTGTCGGTCGCAGCCATCACGTATTACATCGTTGGCCTGGTGCTGTTTTTGGCGCGGGGCGTCAAGTCGCTCGGCTGGCCACTCAACCCGGAGCTCACAGCTGCCGCAGCGATTCCGCTGGTGTTGCTGATGATCTGGTACTTGATGCGCCGCCTGCGCAACAAGGTTTTTGAAAACTAAAGGTTAGAAAGCAACATGATGAAACGCCGTGATTTGAAGTTAAGTGCCGCCGCATGGCTGGTTGCTGCCCTGCTGCCGTTGCCCGCGCTGTCGCAGGCCTACCCTAACAAGCCGATTCGCATGATCGTGCCGTTCCCGGCAGGTGGTGCGACCGACATTCTGGCGCGGGCTCTGTCGCAAAAACTCGGTGAAAAAATCGGCCAGACCGTGGTCGTTGAAAACCGTCCCGGTGCAGGCGGCACGATTGGTGCCGATGCTGCTGCTAAAGCCTCGCCAGACGGCTACACGCTGCTGCTGGCCACATCCAGTACGCACAGTATTGGGCCGGCCATCAACCCGAAAATCCCGTACAACGCCGAGACCGATTTCACGCCGATTGCCTACGTGGCCTCGTCGCCCAACATCGTTGTCGTGCCCAACACGCTGCCGGTCAAAAACATGCGTGAATTCATAGACTACGCGCGTAAAAACCCGGGCAAGCTCAACTATGCATCCAGCGGCAATGGCACGATTGTTCATTTGACGACCGAGTATTTCAAAGCCCAGTCGGACACTTTTATTTTGCACATCCCTTACCGCGGAACAGCCCTGGCAATACCTGATTTGGTCAGTGGCAAGGTCGATGTGCTGTTTGATTCGTTTGTCACCGGTATGCCGCATGTCAAAGACGGCAAGCTGCGGGCCCTGGCGGTAACCACCGCCAAACGTAGCGCGCTCGCCCCCGATATGCCCACCGTGTCCGAAGTGTTGCCGGGGTTTGAGTCTGTCACCTGGTTTGGCGTGTACGGCCCCAAAAATATGCCAGCAGACCTGACCACCAAAGTCAACCAGGCCGTCAACGCTGCGCTGGCTGATGCCGATGTCAAAGAGCGCTTCGCCCGCCTGGGTGCAGAACCCACGGGCGGCACGCCACAAGCTTTTGCCGCGATGGTCAAAGCCGACAATACCAAGTGGAAAAAAATCATTGCTGACCGCAAGATTTCCGTCGAATAAATCCAACTTTTCAAGCCTCATGAACTTCAATTTCAACAACCCCTACACCACGACCCGCATCCCTGTTTTCGCCCGCAATGTGGTGTCAACGTCGCACCCGCTGGCATCAACGGCCGGGCTGCGCATGCGCCTGCTGGGAGGCAACGCGGTGGATGCTGCCATTGCCGCTGCGGCTGTGATGACCATCGTAGAGCCCGTCAGCAACGGGCTTGGCAGCGACGCTTTTGCGCTCATCTGGGATGGAAAGGAACTGCACGGTTTGAATGCATCAGGTCGCGCGCCGCAAAGCTGGACACCTGAGTACTTCAAGCAAAAACACCCCGGAAGCACAGCGCCACCCAAGCGTGGCCTGGACTCAGTGACTGTGCCTGGCGCAGTTGGCAGCTGGGCCGCGATGAGCGAGCGTTTTGGCAAGCTGCCATTTGCCGAGCTGATGCAGCCGGCCATCGAGATTGCTGAACGCGGCTACCTCTTGAGCCCGGTGGTCCAGCAAAAGTGGGCTGCGGCCACACCAGAACTTCAGGGACTGCCTGGCTTTGCCAACGCTTTTTTGCCTCGGGGTCGCGCTCCCAATGTGGGCGAGTTGTTTCAATTCAAAGCTGCGGCCAAAGGTTTAAGGGCGATAGCTGCTACCAAAGGCAAAGCCCTGTATGGCGGCGAAATAGCCGAAGCGATCGTCAAATTCTCGCAAGCCAACGGCGGTAGCCACACGCTCAAGGACTTTGCTGACTATCAGCCCGAGTGGGTCAAGCCCATCAGCAAAAACTACCGCGGCCACACCCTTCATGAGATTCCGCCGAACGGCCAGGGCATTGCTGCGCTGATTGCGGTGGGTATTCTGGACCAGTTTGACGTGGCTGGCCTGGCTGTGGACGGTGTGGATTCCCAGCATTTGCAGATTGAAGCCATGAAGCTGGCCTTTGCTGACGTGTACAAATACGTGGCCGAGCCCTCATCAATGGCTGTGACCCCAGAGCAAATGCTGGATGATGCCTACCTTGCATCCCGTGCCAAACTGATTGATATGAAAAAGGCGCAAGACTTTGGGGCTGGCAATCCTGTGAAGGGCGGCACGATTTACCTGAGCACGGCAGACGAAGACGGCATGATGGTGAGTTTTATCCAGAGCAACTACATGGGTTTTGGCTCGGGCTGCGTGGAGCCAGAGTTCGGCATCAGCCTGCAAAACCGGGGCCACGGTTTTAGCCTGGACGACGGTATTAACCAGGTCGCGCCTGGCAAGCGGCCATTTCACACCATCATTCCGGCGTTTTTGACCAAAGACGGCAAACCCGTCATGTCTTACGGCGTGATGGGGGCCAACATGCAGCCGCAGGGTCACATGCAAACGCTGGTGCGTATGCTTGACTACGGCCAGAGTCCACAAGCCGCCTGCGACGCACCGCGCTGGCGTTACAACGCGGGGTTTGAGATCAATGTCGAAGCCGCGATGAACCAGTCAACGGTGCAAGGGCTGGCTGGGCGTGGTCACCGCATGGAAGTCATCAACGACTCGTATCAGGACTTTGGCGCAGGCCAGTTCATCTGGCTGGCGGGCGACCCGAAAATTGAAGGCTATGTGGCTGCCAGTGACGCACGGCGCGACGGTCAGGCGGTCGGGTTTTAAGCCCAAGCGCATCCAAACAGTGCTGTTTTGCCTCTTTTTAAGTGTCAAATTGGCCTTCAGACCAATAAATACGGGCGTAAGAAGCTATTAATACTATAGCAGCTAAAAACCATCTGGGCACAGGTCTGTTGCTGGCGGTGATGGGCTCCATTGCCTTCAGTGGCAAGGCCATCATCGTCAAGCTGGCCTACCGCTATGGGGTGGATGCCGTCACGCTGATCATGCTGCGCATGCTGTTTGCACTGCCGTTTTTTGCCATCATGGCATGGTGGGCCAGTCGCGGCAAACCACCTTTGACCCGCAAAGACTGGCTGGGTGTGCTGGGTTTGGGCTTCACCGGCTATTACCTCGCCAGTTTTCTGGACTTTGCCGGGCTGGCTTACATCAGCGCATCACTGGAGCGGCTGATTTTGTACCTCAATCCCACGCTGGTCATGCTGCTGGGCTTGGTGATTTACAAGCGCCGCATCACCGGGCATCAGCTCTTTGGCATGGGCATCAGCTACTGCGGTGTGGCGCTGGTGTTTGGTCATGAGATTGCCGTGCAGGGAGCGGGCGAGCGCAGTGGTGCCGCCTGGGGCGCGTTGCTGGTTTTTTTAAGTGCCATCAGTTACGCCATTTATCTGGTTTACAGCGGCGAGCTGGTCAAGCGGCTGGGTGCGTTGCGTCTGGTCGGGCTGGCGACAACGGTAGCCTGCCTGCTTTGTATTGCGCAGTTTGTGGTCCTGCGGCCTTTAAGCGCGGCCCTGGTCGCACCTGAAGTGGTGTGGCTGTCACTCCTCAACGCCACGGCATGTACCGCAGCACCCGTACTCATGGTGATGATGGCGATTGAGCGCATCGGCTCGGGTGCCACCGCCCAAACTGGCATGGTGGGACCCATGTCTACCATCCTCATGGGTGTGCTGATTTTGGGTGAACCGTTTACGGCCTGGGTGGCGGCGGGAACGGTGCTGGTGATTGCCGGGATCTTTGTGTTTACCTACCGAAAAGGCTAGTTTTACCTGCGCACAGACGCCAGTTTTTGCAGCCGCTGGGCGATCGTCAAAGCCGGCTGGCCTGTATAACCATCGAGGCGGTTGCCCATGGCCAGCTCCAGCTGGTTCAGGCGCAATTGAGCTGGTGGGTGGGTGCTCAATGACAACGCAAACAGCGCATCGTCAGGTGCGGCGGTGCGCAACTGCTGCAAAACAGCCACCAGACCATACGGGTCAAACCCGGCGCGTGCCGCCAGCGCCACACCGCTGCGGTCAGCCTCCAGCTCGTCGCTTTGGTCCAGGCCCTTGGTGTACATGTTGCGGCCCAGCGCCAAAAGTTGGCCAGACACCAGACCGCCCAGGTCGTTCCTGAACTGTGAGCTGATCGCCTGGGTCAACAGGCCGGCGCGCGCCGCCTTGTTAAGGGCAATCAAGTGGTGTTTTGAGGTGACATGAACAATCTCGTGGGCCAAAATGCCTGCCAGCTCGGCTTCATCGGCGACCCGGTCTATCAAGCCCTTGGTGACATAAATATAGCCACCGGGCGCGGCAAAAGCATTAAACCCGGGGTCGTCCAGCACGGCAAATGTCCAGGGCAAGTTGGGTCGGGTTGATTGCAGGCTGATCCAGCGGCCCAGCTGGTTGACGTAACGCTGCATCAGCATGTCGGGCAGCAACGGCTTGCTGCCCAGCAGCATGGCACTGAGCTGCTGGCCGATTTGAATTTCACGCGGCTCGTCAATCTGGTCCAGCGACTGCGACAGCAACTGAAACAAATCTGAGCCCCTGCTGCCTTGCGGTGCTGCGCCAGGGGCAAGTGTTGCGCCAAGCAGCGCACCAGGCAACCCTCCCGCAGGTCCGGCGGGCGCAGGCGTTGCCGGTTGCGCGCCGCCCAATATTGATTGAAACAGGTTCAGCACCTTGGCAGCATCCTGCGCGGGGGCTGTGCTGGGCACAAAGCAGATCAAGAGTGCCACCAAGCCGGAAAGTAAATGTAGTTTCATGGGGCTGCCTGTGTTGCGATCAAAGTGTTTAGTTGGACGGCTGTGAATTGCTCGTTGGTACTTCAGGCGTGGGTAACGGCTCAACATTGCGCATCGCCAATGATGCGCCTGCTGCAAACTGCCGTGCCTGCGCAGCATCAACCCGCAGCGCCTCAGCCTGCGCAACTGCCGCAACATTGGGCTGTGCGTTGTTCAGGTTCTCTGCACCCAGCCCGCGTATGCCCAGTGTGGACGTTGCCACGTTGCTGCCGGGCTGGGCTGTGCCCCGGTTAAAAAACTGGTGATACTGCGCAGCGCGCTTGCGCCCATATTGCCTGTTGACGCGCTGGCAGCGGCGGATGATGTCACGTCAAACATGTGTACCCAGCCCTGGGTGTTGTCTGGGGTGCTGACCTTGATCCATGCACCTTGCTTGTCACCGAGGCGCACAACCGACGTCTGTAGCGGCAGAGCCATCATGCTGCGCGAGGATTCACTGGGTCCCTCACGCAACTGGGCGGCTCGCTTGATCAAGACGGGTTCTCCCTGCGCGGGGGCTTGCGCCCAGGCTGTGCTGCACAGCCATGCCGCGCACAAGACAAGCAGCAAGTGAATTCCCGGTTTTCTCAGTATCATGGCTCAGCTCCGTAGACGATGGAATCAACCAAGGAATTATTATGGATTTGGGTATTGCAGGCAAATGGGCGCTGGTGTGTGGCGCCAGCAAGGGTTTGGGGCTGGGCTGCGCCCAGGCGCTGGTGCGTGAGGGCGTTAATGTGTTGATCGTTGCCCGGGGTGCTGAAGCATTGGAACAGGCTGCTACAGATTTAGTAGCTAATTGCGTACGTGATTCTGGGGCTAAAGTGCAATCTGTTGCTGCAGACATCACCACGACTGAAGGCCGTGCTGCGGTATTTGCCGTGCGCAAAGACTTTGATATTGTGGTCACCAACGCGGGTGGCCCGCCGCCCGGTGACTTCCGCACGTGGGAGCGTGACGCCTGGATCAAAGCCATTGACGCCAACATGCTCACGCCGATTGAGCTCATCAAGGCTACCGTCGACGGCATGGCAGCGCGCGGTTTTGGCCGCATCATCAACATCACGTCCAGCGCCGTGAAAGCGCCCATTGACATTCTGGGCCTGTCCAATGGGGCACGCAGCGGTCTGACCGGGTTTGTGGCGGGTGTGTCCCGCAGCAAACTGGCTGCGCAGGGCGTGACGATCAACAACCTGTTGCCAGGTGCTTTCGACACCGATCGCCTGAAAACCACCATGAAAGGTGCGGCTGAAAAATCTGGCCAGTCCATGGACGCCGTGATGGATGCACGCCGCAAAACCATACCCGCTCAGCGCTTTGGCAACCCGCAAGAGTTTGGTGCCATATGCGCTTTTTTGTGCAGCGTGCATGCGGGCTACATGACCGGGCAAAACGTATTGGCCGATGGCGGGGCTTACTCGGGGACTTTTTAAGCGCTTACCTGCGGGACGACACCAAAATGCCGCCGATGATGAGCACAAAAGCCAGTGCGTGGTACAGCTTGGGCAGTTCACCCAAAAACGCGGCAGACAGCAGCGCGGCGATCAGCGGTGTCAGGTTGCCAAAAAAACTGGCCATGGCCGGCCCCACCCGCTGGACACCGATGCCCCAGCAGCGGTAAGCCAGGATGGCCGGGCCAATCGCCACGTACAGCAACACCGCCAGCAGGGGCCAGCCCCAGCTGATCCTCGCGTCGGTCAGCGCCCACTCACCCCCCGCAAACACGCCTGCCCAGCCAAGCCCAAAAACCATTTGCGCCATTAAAAATGCCGCCCAGTCGCTGCGGATGTCAGCCGGGTCTTTGGGTTGGCTCAGCATCCAGCTGTAAAAAGCCCAGGCGATGCTGGCCAGCACCATGTAAAAGTCACCCGCCACAAACTCGATTTGCGCCAGCCGCGAAATGTCCCCGCGCGTCAACACGACAACAACCCCCGTCATTGACAACACCGAACCCAGCGCTTGCATGGTTGATATCCGCTGCCTGAAAAACAGCATTCCGATCAGCAACATCCATACGGGAACACTGGCGCCGACCAGGGTCACATTCAGCGGCGTTGAGGTGTGCAGCGCCAGATACATCAGTGCGTTGTAGCAACCCACACCCAGCAAACCCAGCAGCAGGTAGCGTCGCCACACAGGCCACAGGCTGCTGGTGGGGCGCAAAATTTGCCAAGTGATGGGCAGCATGATCAAAAAGGCAATCACCCAGCGCAAAAAATTCAGCGTCATGGGCGGTATCAGGTCTGCAGCCAGTCGGCCGACCACCGCGTTACCGGCCCACATCAACGGGGGGACGGTCAATATCAGGGCAGTCGCAAGCGTCAGTCGTTGGTTCATGTGCTGAACTTTAACAAGGCTTGCAATATCATCGTACTTATACTTATCATTCCCGCGTATTTAAACCTGACCCAAGCGAGACAACATGACACTTCAAACCTCCAAAGCCGTTCATATCAATCAATACGGCGGACCGGAAGAACTCCAACTCGTGGACGTGCAGGTCGGTGAGCCTGGCCCGGGCGAGATCCGCATTCGCCACAAAGCCGTTGGGCTGAACTACATTGACATTTACCAGCGCTCGGGTGTGTACGCATTGCCCATGCCGCTCAGCATGGGCATGGAAGCGTCCGGCGTGATTGAAGCTGTGGGCGAGGGTGTTCAGCACCTGAAAGTCGGTGACCGCGCGGCCTATGCCAGCCAGCCGCCCGGCAGCTACTGCGAGCTGCGCGTGATGCCAGCCAAGTGTGTGTGCAAGCTGCCCGACGCCATCTCTTTTGAAACCGGCGCGGCCATGATGCTCAAAGGATTGACAGCGCAGTACCTGCTGCGCAAAACGCTGCCGCAGTCGGGTTTGAAGGCGGGTGACTTTGTGCTGTTTCATGCCGCAGCCGGCGGCGTGGGGCTGATCGCTTGCCAGTGGGCAAAAGCACTCGGCCTGCAACTGATCGCAACCGCTGGGTCTGACGCCAAGTGCGCGCTGGCTTTGGCCAATGGCGCATCACATGCCATCAATTACACGACTGAGGATTTTGTGGCGCGCGTCAAAGACATCACAGGCGGCAAAGGGGTGAGCGTGGTGTACGACTCGGTGGGCAAAGACACCTTCTTGAAATCGCTCGATTGCGTCACCCCGTTTGGGTTGGTGGCCAACTTTGGCAACGCATCAGGCAAGGTTGAGCCGCTGGACATTGGCCTGCTGGCCGCCAAAGGCTCGCTGTATGTGTCGCGGCCCACGCTGTTCACCCACATCGCCAGCCGCGAATCAACCCAGGCCATGGCAGATGATTTGTTTGCCATGGTGGCCAGCGGCAAAGTCAACATTCCAATTGACCAGACTTTTGCGCTGGCTGATGTGGCTCAGGCACACCGCGCGCTGGAAGCACGCAAGACGACGGGCTGCACCATTTTGACGTTGTAAGCCATGGCGGACTGGCTGCAAAAGCTGCGGGCTGAAGCAAATCAGCCCCCTACAGTCCCCAGAGTGCCGCTTTACGTCCAAAACATGAAAATTGGCACTGTGGAGCCTGTTTTTATGCATCATTTAGCCGTTCATGCCAATGAATACGGGCGCAAGCAGCTCCTGAAAAAGGAGCGATCAGGCTGGCATCTGCTGGCAGACGAGGCTGATGTGACAGCCTCTTTGAACCAGCTGGCTGACCTGATGCGCCATGCAGGCATGGCTGGCGCCTGGCGCAGTGAGCAACTGGCGGTGCAAGACGAGCAGGGAGAGCAAATCGCCACGATTGAACGCGGCGCAGTGCGACCATTGGGTATTGCGACCCTGGCCGTGCATCTGGTCGGGCAAACCACTGACGGGCGTTTTTGGGTGCAACAGCGCGCCTTGAACAAACCGAACGATCCCGGCAAGTGGGACACGCTGATGGGCGGCATGGTCAGCGCTGAAGATACGGTAGATACGGCATTGGAGCGGGAGACTTGGGAGGAAGCCGGGCTACAGATGGCTGAGCTGAAAAACCTGCACTACGGCGGCCGTCAAAGCAACTGTCGCCCCTCAAGCGATGGCGCGGCAGGCTACATGCACGAGTTCATTGAGTGGTACATCGCCACCGTGCCTGATGGCTTGACGCCGACCAATCAGGACGGCGAGGTGGCTCAGTTTGTGTTGATGGATACGGCACAACTGCTGCGTGCCATAGAGGGCGGTGAGTTCACGACGGAGGCCGCACTCATCATGTGCGCGGTATTGGCGCTGTCCTGACGCTGCGTTAACGCCGCGCCAGCAGCAAAACTACCGGCTTCGGCGAACCCGCAGTATCTCGTCCAGAATCAAACAGACCGCCCCAATGCTGATGGCGCTGTCGGCGATGTTGAACGCCGGGAAGTGCCAGCCCGCATAGTGAAAATCCAGAAAATCGACCACATAGCCGTACAGGGTGCGGTCAATCACGTTGCCAATCGCGCCACCCAAAATACAGGCGAGAGCGAAGGAAAAGAGTTTTTGGCCGTTGTGCGACTTGAGCATCCAGATGATAAAAATCGCTGCTGCAATACCGATACCCGTGAACAGATAGCGCTGCCAGCCGCCCGCATTGGCGAGAAACGAAAATGCTGCACCGGCGTTGTGGACGCGAACCACATTAAAAAAGCTCGTCACATAGGTCGCGTCTCCCAGCCGGTAGTAACCCAGGATCAGCACCTTGGTGAACTGGTCTGCAATCAGGATCAAAAGCGCCAAGCCCAGCCAAGGCAATATGCCGCTGGAGGTTTTGGTGAAGGTGGTTTTAGCCATTTATGCAATCGTCCTGGTTTCGCCCGCGCCATACAGGTTGCTGATGCAGCGACCACAAATCGTGGGGTGTTCTGCATGACTGCCCACGTCACCCACATAATGCCAGCAGCGCTCACATTTGGTGTTTAAACTGGCCGCAACCGATGTTTTATAGGCGCTAGCAGCTATCAATGTAATAGCGGATGTGATGAAGACAAATTTCACGTCTTCACCCAGGCTAGCGAGTAACGCGAAGTCTTGCTCTGGTACTTCCAGCGTCACTTCAGCTTGCAGGGACGAGCCCACCTTGCCGTCCGCACGCAGGGCTTCGATGTCTTTGTTCACCGCATCGCGAATTTCCCGGATGCGCGTCCACTTGGCTAGCAGAGGATCTGCGGACATAAGTCTCGCGGACAAGTTTTTATTCCACGGACCAAATTCGCAATAAGTTTCCAGAAAAATCGATTCAGACGCGCCAAACGTCGCCCAAGCTTCTTCAGCTGTAAAGCTTAAAAACGGCGCCATCCAGCGCAGCATGGCGTGGGTGATGGCGTGCAACGCGGTTTGCGCGCTGCGGCGTGCGTGTGAATTGGCGGCGGCGGTGTACAGCCGGTCTTTCAAGATGTCGAGGTAGAACGAGCCCAAGTCTTCGCTGCAATAAATTTGCAGCTTCGACACGACGGGCTGAAATTCATACACCTCGTAGTGCGCCAGAATGTCCGCTTGCAATTGCGCGGCACGGCTCAACGCGTAACGGTCAATCTCCAGCAGATCACCAAACGGCACTGCGTGCTGAACCGGGTCAAAGTCACTGACATTGGCCATCAAAAACCGCAACGTGTTGCGAATACGGCGATAGCTGTCAACCACCCGCGCCAAGATTTTGTCGTCAATGCCCAGGTCGCCTGAATAGTCGGTCGATGCGCACCAGAGGCGAATGATTTCTGCACCCAGTTTGCCGGAAACTTCTTGCGGCACCACTACATTGCCTTCGCTCTTGCTCATTTTGCGGCCCTTGCCGTCAACCGTGAAGCCGTGCGTCAGCAGGCCTTTGTAGGGTGCGCGGTCATACATGGCGCATGACGTGAGCAGCGATGAATGGAACCAGCCCCGGTGCTGGTCATGGCCTTCCAGGTACAGGTCGGCGGGCCAGGTCGATTGTGCGGCGTGGCTGTGTTTGAGCACGTGGTCATGCGTGGTGCCAGAGTCAAACCACACGTCGAGAATGTCGGTACTCTTGATGTAATCAGGCGCATCAGTGCCGATGATCGATTCCGCCGTGGCCTTGCTCCAGGCCTCAACGCCGCCCGTCTCCACCATGCTGGCAGCCAGGTCCATGATCTCCATCGTGCGTGGGTGCAACTCGCCCGTGGCGGTATGAATAAAAAACGGCAGCGGCACCCCCCAGTTGCGCTGGCGGCTGATGCACCAGTCGGGCCGGCCGGCAATCATGTCCCGCAGGCGGGTTTTGCCGTTTTCTGGGTAAAACTGGGTTTGCTCAATGGCAGTTAAAGCCAGCTCACGCAGCGGTTTGGCTGCTTTGTCTTTGGTGAAAACACCTTCGCCTTCATCCATGCGTACAAACCACTGTGCTGCGGCGCGGTAGATCACCGGGGTTTTATGCCGCCAGCAATGCGGGTAGCTGTGCTCGATGTTGACCGTGGCAAACAGGCGGCCGTGCTCGCGCAGCTTGTCAATCACCAGTGGCGCGGCTTTCCAGATGTTCAAGCCGCCAAACAGCGGGAGGTCATCCACATAGCGGCCATTGCCTTGCACCGGGTTCAAAATATCGTCAGTGGCAATGCCGTTGGCGACGCAGGAGTTAAAGTCTTCAACGCCGTAAGCGGGTGACGAATGCACGATACCTGTGCCGTCGTCTGCCGTGGCGTAGTCGGCTAAAAACACCGGGCTCAAGCGCTTGTAGCCAGCGTCCACATCGTAGAAAGGATGCATGAAATTCAGCAGCGCCAGGTTTTTGCCTTGCGTGGTGGCGATAACTTCGCCAGTGAGCTGGTAGCGCTCCAGACACTTTTCAACCAGCGATTCGGCCAGCATCAAAATGCCGCGTTCGGTGTCAACCAGCGCGTAAGTCAGCTCGGGGTTTAGGTTCAGTGCTTGGTTGGCGGGAATAGTCCAGGCGGTGGTGGTCCAGATGACGGCGAAAATCTCTTTGCCCCTCAAGCGCTGCGTTACGAACTCAATAGTCGCCTGGGGTTGGCTGGTATTGAAAAACGCTTCCAATACTTTTATCGGCTCAAATGCTTTAAAACCCACATCCAGCGTCTGCGACTTTTTGTCGGCGTACTCAATTTCAAACTCGGCCAATGACGAGCCGCAGTCAAAACACCAGTACACGGGCTTCAAGCCCCGGTACACAAAGCCTCGCTCCATGATGCGTTTGAGCGCGCGGATTTCATTGGCCTCGTTGGCGTAGTCCATCGTGCGGTAGGGGTTGTCCCATTCCCCGAGCACGCCCAGGCGTTTGAAGTCTTCCAGTTGCCCAGCGATTTGTTCGGTGGCAAAGGCACGGCTTTTGGACTGAACCTCGTCACGGCTTAAATGGCGGCCATGCAGCTTTTCAATCGCGTTCTCAATCGGCAAACCGTGGCAGTCCCAGCCCGGCACATAAATCGCGTCCAGCCCTTTGAGCTGGCGCGCTTTGACGATCATGTCTTTGAGAATTTTGTTGACCGCGTGGCCGATGTGGATTTTGCCGTTGGCGTACGGGGGGCCATCATGCAATACAAACTTTTCTTTGCCGGCTCTGGCTGCACGCAGCTTTTTATAAATGCCTTTGTCATCCCAGTCTTTGACCCAGCCAGCCTCGCGCTTGGGCAAATCGCCGCGCATCGGAAAGGGCGTGTCGGGCAGGTTCAGGGTGCTGCGGTAGTCGGTTTTGACGGTGTCTTGTGGGGTGTCGGTCATGGCAATCGCTAGGTGTTGTTGCAGAACGCTTCTGCAAACAAAAATGGGGGAACTAAAAACGCAGCATTACGGGCCAGACCCGCATTGACAGATCGTTTAAATTCGGTCGCGGGTCGTTTGGCGTGCTGTCTCAACATGCATACTGGCAAAAAACGCCCGAGCATCGTCACCGTCTTTGGCAATGCCTTTTTTAAGGGCGTCCAGACCGTCGTACCTCAGTTCGTCATGTAATTTGTGCAGCAGTTCCACCCGAATGATTTTACCGTAGCCACCCTCAGTGCCCAGCGCAGCCGGCCAGTCCAGGCAATAGGTCTCCAGCAATACACGCCCAGCGTTCACATCGCTGGCATCAATGGAGGGGCGGATCCCCAGGTTGGCCACGCCCTGCAATGCCTCATCACCCAAGCCGTGAACCAGCACGGCAAAGATACCGCTGGCAGCCGGGTTCCAGTGTGAAAAGCGCAGATTCAGGGTGCGAAAGCCCAAGTCCCTTCCCAGCTTGCGGCCGTGCACCACATGGCCCGATATGCTGTAGGGCCTGCCCAGCAAGCTTGCGGCTTGCGCCATGTCGCCAGCCCCCAGTGCTTGCCGCACGGCTGAACTTGAAACACGCGTGCTTTGAACTTCATAGCTGTTCATGCGTGCCACGTCAAAGCCGAGCCTTTGACCTGCGGCGTCGAGCATGGCGTATCCCCCGGCACGCTGGGCACCAAAACGAAAATCGTCGCCGACCAGAATGTATTTGGCTCCCAGCCCAGCGACCAGAACATCGCTGATGAAGGCTTCAGGCGGCTGGCTGGCCAGGCGTGCATCGAACGGCAACACCACCACCTGGTCCATGCCGCAGGCAGCCAGCTCGGTCAGTTTGTCGCGCAGGGTGGCAATGCGGGGAGGCGCGAGCGCCGGCTTTCTGGCCAAAGCCGCAAAGTAGTCACGCGGGTGTGGCTCGAAGGTCATCACGCAGCTGGGCACACCCCGGTGCCGGGCTTCGTTTTTGAGCAGCGCCAGCATGGCCTGATGACCACGGTGGACACCATCAAAATTGCCAATGGTCAGGGCGCAAGATTTGGCGAGCAAGGGATGGCGGTAGCCGCGAAAGACTTTCATGGGCTAAATTATCGTTTTAATAGCGGTGAGTATCGGCGCAGTGAGGTCAATCAGTTGCAGCGCTGAATTCGTCATGTTTTACCTGTATATTGAAGGGTGGCGTGACAAAAGTGTTTCCATTTTTCAATGGAGGTCAGGTTTGAAGGTCTTAAAGTTATCAGCGCAAGGTTTGCCGCAGTCCTGGATCAGCCTTGAAGAAGCGGTTTTGCATTACGCTTCTGACGAGGTGCGCTGGGAAATGGGTGCCCGTGTTGCCACGTTTCATGGTGGCCACAACGCCATCACCGGTAACCAGTCCATCATCACCGTCAACAGCATCATTGGCACCAAGGGCGTGCCGAAAATCAATCCTTTTGAACTCAAGCCCGGTCTGACCAATGGCAAGTTGTTTGTACGTGACCGCAATGTGTGCGCCTACTGCGGCCAGCATTTTCATGAAGAGGACCTGACCCGCGAACACATCATTCCGTTTGCGCAAAAGGGCATTGATACCTGGATGAATGTGGTCACCGCCTGCCGCGCCTGCAACCACCGCAAAAGCAGCCGCACGCCAGAGCAAGCCGGTATGCCGTTGCTGTACACACCCTACGTGCCCAGCCTGTGGGAAGACTTCATTTTGCGCAACCGCCGCATTCTGGCAGACCAGATGGAGTTTTTAATGGCGCATATTCCAAAGACGTCGCGCCTGCACGGTTAAAAGTTCAGGCAAAAACCCCCGCCGTATCCTGCATGCGGGCTGACACCTCACCCAAGTGGTGCAGGGTGTCGCCAAAGGTCATCTCTAACTGCGTCAGCTTTTTAAAGTAGTGGCTGACGATATATTCGTCGGTCACGCCAATGCCGCCGTGCAGTTGCACCGCTTCTTGGCTCACCTGGCGCATTGACACACCCAGTTGGTATTTGGCTCTGGCCATGGCGGCGGTTCGTTCTGCGGCGGGGGCGTTGAGCTTCAGGCTGGCGTAGTAGCTCATTGACCGAGCCAGTTCAAGCTGCATCTTCATGTCGGCAACGCGGTGGCGCAGGGCCTGAAAGCTGCTGATCAGCACTCCAAACTGTTTGCGGGTGTTCATGTAGTCAACAGTGATCGCCAGGGTTTGGTCCATCACGCCTATGGCCTCGGCGCAAGTGCTGGCAATGCCGATGTCGATGGCATGGGCCAGCGCTGTTGCGCCGTCCAGGGTGATCAAAGCGGCGGGTGCGCCTGCCAGCATCACTTCAGCGGCTCGTCCACCGTCTTGTGTGCCGTAGCCGCGCGTGGTCACGCCAGCGGCTGTGCGTCCGACCAAAAACAGCGCCAGGTTGCCATCTGCCATCGCTGGCACGATGAAGGCATCTGCATGGTCGCCACAGGGCACTATGCTTTTGGTAGCTGACAGCGCCCACACTTTTTGGTTTTGAGTCGCTTTTGCTTCACATTTTGAAGCGTTGTAACGCCCGGCGCGTTCCTGGTGCGCCAAAACCACCAGGCTTTCACCGGATGCTATTTTTGGCAGCCAGTCGGCTTTGACTGCATCTGGTGCATAGCCTGCCAGGACTGCGCCGGCAATCAATGTTTGAGCCAAGGGCTCCAGCACCATGCCGTGCCCTAGTTCCTCCATCACCACCATGCCTTCGGTCGGCCCCATGCCCATGCCTTCGTGGGATTCGGGCACGTACAGGCCCGTCAGGCCCAACTCGGCAAGCTCGGCATAGGCCTCGCGTGAAAAACCGCCGGCCGCCGTGATGCCCTTGCGGCGCTCAAAGTCATAGCCTTTGCCCACCCATTTGCGGACTGCGTCACGCAGTTGTTCCTGGTCGTCTGTGAAATCGAAATCCATAAGTTACTCCCTGATTAACCAAGAACAAATTGCGCAACGATATTGCGTTGCACTTCATTGCTGCCGCCATAAATGGTGGTTTTACGCATGTTGAAGTACGTGCCTGCCAGTGGCGCGCAATGCAAAGCAGCACCTGGGTAGTCGCCTTGCCAGCCGGCTTCCATGGCCTCTTCAATCAGCGGCAGGGCAAAGGGTCCGGCGGCCAGCATCATCAGTTCGCTGTAGCGCTGCTGGATTTCGCTGCCTTTGATTTTTAACAGTCCGGCGATGTCGAGTGAGTTTTTGCCAGTTTTTTCAGCCGACAGCACGCGCAGTACCATCATCTCCAGCGCCACCACATCAACTTCAAGTTTGGCGATTTCGTCGCGGAATCTGACGTCGTCCCACACGCCTTCAGCCTTGGCGATTTTTTTCAGCCGCTCCAGCTCGCGCTTGCTGCGGTTGACGTCAGCAATGTTGGTGCGCTCGTGGCTGAGCAAATGCTTGGCGTAAGTCCAGCCCTTGTTTTCTTCGCCAATCAGGTTGTTGGCGGGAACTTCGACGTTATCAAACCAAACCTCGTTGACTTCGGCCTCGCCATCGAGCAGCACGATGGGCTTGACGCTCACACCGGGCGACTTCATGTCAATCAGCAAAAACGAAATGCCAGTTTGCGGTTTGCCTTCGCTGCTGGTGCGCACCAGGCAGAAAATCCACTCGCCGTATTGGCCCAAAGTTGTCCAGGTTTTTTGTCCGTTGACGATGAACTTGTCACCCACCCGCTCAGCCTTGCATTTAAGAGACGCCAGGTCTGAGCCCGAACCTGGCTCGCTGTAACCCTGGCTCCACCAGACCTCACCACTGGCGATACCGGGTAAAAAGCGCGCTTGCTGCTCAGCATTGCCAAACGCCATGATGACGGGTGCCACCATGACCGGGCCAAACGGCACCACGCGCGGAGCGCCAGCTAACGCGCATTCTTCTTCAAACAGATGTTTTTGCACCGCGTTCCAGCCGGGGCCACCAAATTCTTTGGGCCAGCCATGGCCCAGCCAGCCTTTTTTACCCAGGATTTTGGCCCAGCGCTGCATGTCGTCACGGGTCTGGCGCAGGGCGTTGCGCACCTTGTGCTGAATGTCTGCGGGCAGGTTGGCGTGAACCCAGGCGCGTATGTCTTCGCGAAACGCCTGCTCGTCAGGAGTGAAAGCTAAATCCATGAAAGTCTCCAATGTGTGTGGGGTGTTTTTAGCACGAATGTGCTTTTTGTCATGTCAATGGGGTGACTTCGAGGTGGCGATAATGCTCTTCTTCATGAATCAGACCGCTTGCAACATTGTCGTTTTAATCTCGGGCAAGGGCACGAACATGCTGGCTATTGCCGACGCCGCGCTAAAAGAGCATTGGCATGAAAAATTCGGCGCGCGCCTGGCCTGCGTGATCAGCAACAGGCCAAACGCCGAAGGCTTGCAATCCGCGAACGCTTTGGGCATTGCCACCCAAACGCTGGACCACAAGACGTTTGCTGACCGCGAGGCTTTTGATGCGGCGCTGATGAACCTGATTGACCAGCACCAACCCGCGCTGGTGGTGCTGGCCGGTTTTATGCGCATATTGACACCCGCCTTTACCGCCCATTACGCCAATCGCCTCGTCAACATCCACCCCTCTTTGCTTCCGGCATTTACCGGGCTCAACACCCATCAGCGCGCCATTGACGCGGGCTGCAAAGTGGCGGGAACCACCGTGCATTTTGTGACAGCAGAGCTGGACCACGGACGCATCGTTGCACAGGCGGTGGTGCCTGTGCTGCCAGACGACACTGCCGTCAGTCTGTCGCAGCGGGTGCTGACCCAGGAGCACTTGCTGTACCCGCAAGCTGTGCGGGCCTTGCTACAGGCGCTTGCCAATTCAGCCGATCCAGACTGAAGGTTACTCAGTAGCGTTGAATCTGGTTGAACCGCTTTGAAGCGCTGACTCACTTACAGTGTTTGCACCGACCAATGCAGCATTTGCAGCTTCCACAATGCTTGCTGCATCAACCTTGAAGAACGCCCTGAGCGCCGCCCTTGTGTCACTGCGGCCAAAACCGTCCGTGCCCAGCGTCTTGTAGGTTCGTCCTTCGGGCAAAAAAGCGCGAATGCTCTCTGGCACGGCACGCACATAGTCACTGGCGGAGATGATGGGGCCTGCACTGCCTGCCAATTGTCGGGTGATGAAGGCATGGCCTGATTCAAAGTTGTCAGCGCCATCGCGTGCCAGTTCACTCCAGCTGGTGACGCTGAAGACCGTCACATCAATGGCCATCGCCTCCAGCTGCGCCGCAGCCTTGATCACCTCCGTTAATATGGCCCCAGAGCCCATCAAAGTGACTTTTTGAGCTGTTTTTGAGGGTCTTTTAGATGTTTTATCCAATGAATACGGGCGCAAGCAGCTACTGAACTTGTAGCAACCCCGGATGATGTCTGCCTCACTGTCAGGCAACAGGTCCGGCTGGGCGTAGTTCTCGTTCATCATCGTGACGTAATAAAAAACGTCTTTTTGCTCAACCATCATCTCGCGCATCCCGTGGTCGATGATCACAGCCAGCTCGCAGGCAAAGGCCGGGTCATAGGCCTTGCAGTTCGGGATAGTGGCGGCTATCAGGTGGCTGGTGCCGTCCTGGTGCTGCAAGCCTTCGCCGCTCAGGGTGGTGCGGCCTGATGTAGCGCCCAGCAAAAAGCCGCGCGCCCGCTGGTCGGCCGCCGCCCAGATCTGATCGCCCACACGCTGAAAGCCAAACATCGAGTAATAAATATAAAAGGGCAGCATCGCCACGCCATGCACGCTGTAGCTGGTGGCCGCTGCCGTCCAGCTGGCCAGTGCGCCGGCCTCGCTGATACCTTCTTCCAGAATCTGCCCGTCCATCGCCTCGCGGTAGCTGAGCACCGAGCCAATGTCTTCAGGCGCATAGCGCTGGCCCACGCTGGAGTAAATACCGACCTGCTTGAACAGATTAGCCATTCCAAAGGTGCGTGCCTCGTCAGCCACGATGGGCACGATTTTTGGGCCCAGTTCTGCATCTTTCAGCAGCCCGCCCAGCATGCGCACAAAGGCCATGGTGGTGCTCATTTCTTTGCCGTCAGCCGCTAAGGCGAAAGCAGCGTAGGCCGGCAGGGCGGGAATGCTGATTTTTTCTGCTGTGGTGTCGCGCTTGGGCAGGTAGCCGCCCAGCGCTGCGCGTTTGGCATGCAGGTACTGCATTTCGGGGCTTGCCGCATCGGGCTTGTAAAAGTCAATCCGCGTGGCTTGCTCGTCGGTGAGCGGCAGGTTAAAGCGGTTTCTAAAGCCAATCAAATCGGTTTCATCAAACTTCTTTTGCGAATGGGTGGTCATCTTGCCCTGGCCTGCGCTGCCCATACCGTAGCCCTTTTTGGTGTGCGCCAGTATCACGGTGGGCTGGCCTTTGTGCGCGGCCGCCAAGGCATAGGCGGCGTGGATTTTCACCAGGTCATGGCCGCCGCGTTTGAGGCGGTCAATCTGCTCGTCGGTCATGCCCTGGGCCAGCCGGGCGAGTTCTTCGTTCTGGCCAAAAACGGTGTCGCGGTTAAAGCGGCCGTCCTTGGCGGCAAAGGTCTGCATCTGGCCGTCCACAGTGTTGGCAAAGGCCTGCACCAGCGCGCCCGTGGTGTCGCGTGCAAACAGGCCATCCCAGTCGCTACCCCAGACCAGTTTGATGACGTTCCAGCCTGCGCCACGGAACAGCTTTTCCAGTTCGTCAATGATGCGGCCATTGCCACGCACCGGGCCGTCCAGGCGTTGCAGGTTGCAGTTGACGACCCAGACCAGGTTGTCCAACTTCTCGCGGCTGGCCAAGGTGAGCGCGCTCATGCTCTCGGGCTCGTCCATCTCGCCATCGCCAAACACGCCCCAGACTTTGCGACCCGCGCAGTCCAGCAATTGGCGGTGCGACAGGTAGCGCATAAAACGTGCGTGGTAAATCGAGCTGATGGGGCCAATGCCCATCGACCCGGTGGGGAACTGCCAGAAATCCGGCATCAGCCAGGGGTGTGGGTAGCTGGACAGGCCGCGTGCGCCTTGGTCTGGCGCGGTGATCTCCTGGCGGTAGTGGGCCAGATCGGCTTCGTTTAAGCGCCCTTCCAGAAAGGCCCGCGCATAGACGCCGGGTGCGCTGTGGGGCTGGAAGAAAACCAGGTCGCCATTGCGCGAGCCTTTGAAGAAGTGGTTGAAACCCACCTCGAACAGATCCGCCGCGCTGGCGTAACTGGCAATATGGCCGCCCAGCTCGCCATAAGCGCCATTCGCTCGGGCCACCATGGCCAGCGCGTTCCAGCGCATCAGGGACGCAAGTTTTTCTTCGACGGCCAAATCGCCAGGGAAGCTGCCCTGCTGGTCTACGGGAATGGTGTTGACATAGGGAGTGGCCAGTTCGGGCGACCAACCTACCTGCGCCGTATGAGCCAACCGAACCAGTTGGTCCAACACATAGCGCGCACGCTCTGCGCCATGGGTGGTTACGACGGATTGGAAGGCTTGCATCCACTCTGCGGTTTCAGTGGGATCAGCGTCGACTGGGGGCGAGGGATTGTGCGAGGTGTTCATGGGGTCTGACTATACAAACGCGGGCACCGAATGTGCTGCCAAACTGCAACTTAAAAGCGGGGTCAGGCAGCACAAAATGTCAAAAAAGTGGGGAGCAACAGCAGTGGACACCCAATGCAGCGCAAGGACTTGGCGCGTGCCAGGGTTGTTTGCGTGCAACGCGCGGATCGCGGGCATCGTTGGCTCACCACTGAGCGCGTTTGCGCCGGGTTTGGGGTGCGACCACCACGCCGCTGGATGCCGTGTCCTTGGCCTAGGGCGACGTGACGGAACGATTTTTGCTAAACCCTGATATTGCGCTTATGTTGCCGCGAAGACCATTTGGCGTTCAGCCTCCAATGGGCGTTCGAAAGTGCCGTAGTATCAGCAAAAAGATGGAGCCATAAGCGCAAAACCCAGCTATCCTGATGTCATTGCATCGTTCACTTGTAACTACTAAGCACCGTTTTAACGGACGCACGGTATTCAGCCGAAGCAGGGCTGAGGCGGTGTGCCTTTGAAGGCAGCGACAAGAGACTCGAAGATGTTGGCCCCTTGCTTATGCATGGTGGCGCAATAGGAGCGGATGACGCAGTAGTTCTGCGCTCCTGGCAGCGTGCGAAAGCAACCCGAAACTTTTTGCTTCACCTTGGGCATGCGCACGGTCTGCTCAGCCAGATTGTTGGTGAACGGCACATCGGGCTGGGTCATGAAGCGTCAGACATCGTCGCTGTAATCACGCAGTCGGCCAATCAGATTGGTGGCCTTGCTTTGCTTGGTCCTGCCGCGTTTACCAGTGGACAGCGCAATCGGGTTTTCTGCCTGTGCTTGTACCAGAATTGCATCGTAAAGAATACGCAGATCGCGCACTTCGCTTTGATACTTCTGGCTTTCGTAGCTCGACGTTTTTCCATCGGCACAGTTGAGATTGTCTTGGTGGTTGGCGTGGGTTAGCAACTCAATCATGTCGCCTGCCCAAGCTTGACCGAGCTCCTCCAAGAGGTAGGTCAGCTCGCGCAGGTGGTGTTGGTTGCACAGGGCGTGTTGGCACTGCAGGGCCTTGTAGGGCATCCAGCCGTCATGCACCAAAACGCCTTTGAAGAGTTGTAGCAGGGCCAGGGATGCAAACGCTTCACCGCCACGCTTGGGGTGGCATCCCATCCACGTCAGGGTGTCGGTGGCCAGCACATGCAGCCAGTGCAACTTCTTGGCAACGCGCATGCCACTCTCATCGGCATGCGCCACGGCTGATCTGGCAATGGCTTGGCCGATGTCGTGCACAGTGGGCTGCAAGATGTCCGCGCCCGCCTGGGTTGCCTTGACAACCGTTGCCTGGCTCACGGATAAGTCAAAGAAGTCTTTCATCAGCGCGGCGGTGCGCTGCACTGACACGGCGTGATTTTGATTGAGGTGCACCATGGCAGCCTGTGCGCGGGCTCCGTATTGCACGCTCGCGTTGACACCGCCGGGGAACTCCGCAGTATGCACGTGCCTGCAGCTACAAATGGCTTGCATGGCGTGATGCTCGGTCACCTCAAATCTCAGTACCGGCAAATCAAAAACCTGGCGTGCCTCAACCACGTAGGCAAACGGCAATTCCCGCTGGCATGCCTGGCACTGGTCTGGTACGTCGTGGGCAACTATTCTGTCGGGCTCAGTGGCCTGGCGCAAGGTGTTGCCGGCATGGCCTTTTTGTCCGCCGCTTGGCTTCTCGCCTGCAACCCGCAAGGACTTCGGCGCCGGTTTGTTCAAGCCGTCGCTTGATGGTGGCTTGCTGGAGTTGCGGCTATTCTTGTTGAGCCTAGTGTAGTGTTGCATATGTATTGAACTTTTATATGAACATCCACTCCAAAGCTGATTACTTCAGTTTAGAGGGATAGCAAAATGAACAATCGCAGGGTAGTAGTCGAATTTGGCCAAGATGACT
>JBILXX010000133.1:0-6340 GCA_044378095.1 Polaromonas sp. | reverse complement strand
AAGAAGCTGCGGCTTCTTTGCGCTCGTTTGGGTATCTCGATGCAGCAGCTCTTGAGTGCGGCACGTGAACAAACCGCTGCACTCAAACTGCTTACCGTCTGAAATGTGAGTTTCTCAGGGACGACTATGTAATTTTTCGGTGGTAAAAACTCATAAACTGAGTCCGGTTTTTATTCGTCCGGTCCAGTGCTTAGAGGCTAGCCTCTAACGCGCTAAAATCACGAATTAATTTACTACCCCTTGGGCGGAACTATGAGCGATATTGAAGCACGTGTTAAAAAAATCATTGCCGAGCAACTCGGCGTTGAAGAAGGTCAAGTCACCAGTGAGAAAGCCTTTGTGGCCGACCTGGGTGCCGACTCTCTCGATACGGTAGAACTGGTCATGGCACTTGAAGACGAGTTTGGCATTGAAATTCCGGATGAAGAAGCCGAGAAGATCACCACCGTTCAAAACGCGATTGACTACGCCAATACGCACCAAAAAGCGTAAGCTGCCAATTTTTTACCCCGTTTCAAAAAGCCCCTGCTGGGGCTTTTTTGTAATCTTTTCAGTTGCACTTTGAGGATGAGCGCATGAGTCGTCGCCGCGTCGTAGTCACTGGTCTGGGTTGTATCAGCCCGGTTGGTAACACCATTGCTGAAAACTGGGCTAATTTATTGGCCGGGCAGTCCGGCATTGACCTGATCACCAAATTTGATGCATCTAACTTTGCCTGCAAGATTGCTGGCGAAGTCAAAGGCTTTGCCATTGGGGACTACATCCCTGAAAAAGAAGCCCGCCACATGGACACCTTTATTCATTACGGTTTGGCCGCGGCCTGCCAGGCAGTGGTGGACAGTGGTCTGAAAACTGGCGACGCTTTGAGTGAAGAAGACGCGGTACGCATTGGGTGCGTCATTGGTTCTGGTATTGGCGGCCTGCCACTGATTGAGAATACACACACTGAGCTGACTAACCGCGGCCCGCGCCGCATTACACCGTTTTTTGTGCCCGGCTCCATTACCAACATGATTGCGGGTCATGTTTCGATGAAATTTGGCTTTAAAGGCCCTAACATTGCCATCGTCACGGCATGCACCACGGGTTTGCATTGCATTGGCGACGCAGGGCGCATGATTGAATACGGCGACGCCGATGTGATGATTGCAGGCGGCTCCGAAGCCACGGTTTCGCCACTTGGCATCGGCGGCTTTGCCGCAATGCGGGCGCTCTCGACCCGCAATGACGACCCAAAAACCGCCAGTCGCCCCTGGGACAAAGACCGGGATGGCTTCGTTCTTGGCGAGGGCGCGGGCATGATGGTGCTGGAAGAATATGAACACGCCAAAGCCCGTGGCGCGAAAATTTATGCCGAACTGGCCGGTTTTGGCATGAGCGCTGATGCGGGTCACATCACTGCCCCGAACATGGACGGCCCCAGGCGCGCCATGCTGGGCGCGCTGCGCAACGCTGGGCTCAATGCCGACTCAGTCGACTACCTCAATGCACATGGCACTTCGACACCGTTGGGGGACATCAATGAAACCAACGCCATCAAGGCGGCCTTTGGTGAGCATGCCAAACGCATGGTGGTCAGCTCGACCAAGTCCATGACTGGCCATTTGCTGGGTGGCGCTGGCGGTATTGAATCTGTCTACACCGTACTGGCTTTGCACCATCAAAAAATCCCGCCCACCATCAACATCTTTAACCAGGATGCGGAGTGCGACCTGGATTTTTGTGCCAATACCGCGCGTGATGCCAGGATTGACGTGGCTGTCAAAAACAATTTTGGTTTTGGTGGTACCAATGGCACGCTGGTTTTCAAGCGCGCCTGACGTCAAGCCAGCCTCACCTTGAGCCAACACAACGCCCCTGCAGTGATCTATCCGCTGGAGCGTTCGCACTGGCAAGCCTGGGTTTTGTCGAGCTTATGGCTGGCCGCTTTGCTGGTCATTGGCGTCTGGATTGTGACCAGTCAATCTATTGGCTGGCGGCAATTGGCAGGATTGGCGGTGGTGGTGGGTGCTGGTTTTGCAGCTTTGTATGGCTGGAAGAACTCCCCCGTCGGGCAACTGGCTTGGGACGGTCAGGTCTGGCGCTGGGAGGGTCCGGGCTACCAGGTGGGGGTTGCTGAATACGATCTGTCGGCAACGCTTGATTTTCAAAACCTTTTGTTGCTGCGGATTGAAAACCAGGCGCATGCCGCGCTCTGGCTTTGGGCTGAACGCCGGGCTCTTCCGGCGCGCTGGCTGGATTTGCGCAGGGCAGTTTACTCGCCGCACCGTACGCTCGACGGTTTGACCAGTACGGTATGAGTGACGAGTCCGTTCAGCCGGCCGAAATCAAGGCGATTGACAGTGACGCACCGCTGGTTGAGCGCGCTGTAGCGGGTGATAAAAAGGCTTTCGAGCTGCTGGTCATCAAGTACCAGCGTCGCATCCAGCGCCTGATTGGTCGCATGGTGCGTGATGTTGACCTGGTCGAGGACATTTCGCAGGAAACTTTTATCCGTGCCTACAGGGCGCTGGCGCAATTTAGGGGCGATGCGCAGTTTTACACCTGGCTGTACCGGATCGCCGTCAACACAGCCAAAAAATCCTTGATGGATTTGAAGCGTAACCCGACTGTTTCAGAAAATTCTTTCAAATCTGACGTTGATGATGAAACTTCCCCCCTTGAAAACGAACTAACAAGCTCTGAAACGCCTGATGCGGTTCTGGCCAGTAAGGAAATTGCGCAAATCATCAACACTGCGCTGGAGGCCTTGCCTGAAGAGTTGCGTCAAGCCATCACGCTGCGCGAGATTGAGGGTTTGAGCTATGAAGAAATCTCTGAAGCCATGAACTGCCCGATTGGAACTGTGCGTTCCCGTATTTTCAGGGCGCGTGAAGCGATATCGCTCAAGGTCAAGCCCTTGCTCGAAAACCAGAGTGGCAAGCGTTGGTAGTGTTGGCAACAGATATTAAAACCGAATTGAAAAACAAGAACTGAATCATCATGACGACCCCTTCATCTAATTTTCCTGAACTGCTGTCAGCGCTGGCTGATGGGGAGTTGAGTGCAGACCATGATGCTGGTTTGCAGGAGGTCTTTGAGTCCAGTTCGTTGCACGCTGACTGGAACAGCTATCAGGTGATTGGCCAGGTGCTCAGGGGGGGGGCGTTAGATTCTCCTTTGAACAGTGCAGACCCTGCTTTCTTGCAGCGTTTGAATGTGCGTCTTGCAAGCGATAAAGTAGCGCCATCGTTGCTGGTTGTTGCATCCAGTCATATCTCAGTCGCTTCGCCTGACCAGCCAGCTGCCAACGAGGCCCTGATTCGCTGGAAGATGGTTGCTGGTTTTGCGTCTTTGGTAGCTGCCTTGGTGGTTGGTTGGGGTTTTGTTGGCCCGCACTACGCATCAACCGGTGCGCAGATTGCGCAAAACCCGATTTCAGAGCAGGTGGTCGTAGCGTCGCCCCAGGGTCCGATGGTGCGTGATGCGCGACTGGAAGAGTTGATGGCTGCGCACAAGCAACTCGGCGGCTCGTCATTGCAGGCACCATCAGGTTTTTTGCGTAACGCCGGTTTTGACGGCTCTGAGAGCAGCAGGCGCTGACTCGGCATCGACCCGCCTGGAAAGCCTTGAATCACCATGAATTTTAAGCCTTTTAGCCTTTTAATCCTTATTTTATGGACGCAAGCAGCTACGAACTTTGTAGCTGCTCAGCCGACACAGACGACACTGCAAGGTGTTGGCGTCATGACTGCCGAGCCCAAAAACATCAATGATTGGCTGTTGCGCCTGCATGAAGCATCCAAACGCCTCAGTTACATCGGCACCTATGTGGTGTCGTCGGGCGGTCAAATGCAAAGCGCCAAAATCTGGCATGTGTGCGAAGGCGCCCATCAGGTGGAGCGGGTCGAAAGCCTGACGGGTGCTGCGCGTTCTACCTTTCGGCACAACGACAAAGTTGTGACCTTCATGCCTGAGCAAAAGCTCGTGCGCAGTGAAAAACGCGAGGTGATGGGCAGTTTTCCTGAACTCGTTCAGTCTGCCGACAACCGTATCGCCGAGTTTTACAAACTCAAGGCCGAGGGTGTTGAGCGAATCGCCGGACTGGAGTCAGACGTGGTGCTGCTGCTTCCCAAAGACGCCATGCGCTTTGGTTACCGTGTCTGGACTGAACAGAAAAAGGGCCTGGTTGTCAAATTGCAAACGCTGGACTCCGATGGGCGCGTGCTGGAGCAGGCTGCGTTTTCCGAGGTGCTGCTCGATGCCCCTGTCAAGATGGACAAGCTTTTGCAAATGATGGGCAAGGTGGACGGTTATCGTGTTGAAGAGTCAGCTCTCATCAAGACCAGTGCCAGTGCTGAAGGCTGGCGTTTGTCAATGCCTGTGGCTGGCTTCAAACCCATGAGCTGCTACAAGCGCCCAATTGCAGGTGCTGCAGGTGATGAGCCGATGCAGTGGGTTTTTTCAGATGGACTGGCTTCGGTTTCCCTTTTCGTTGAACCTTTTGACCGCCTGCGACACAACAAAGAATCGGGTGTGTCGATGGGTGCAACCCACTCCATCACGCGCCAGCTTGGCAACTACTGGCTGACCGCCATGGGCGAGGTGCCCATGAGCACGCTCAAACAGTTTGCCAGCGGGCTTGAGCGGAAAAAATAGTTTTTTGAATTTTTAACGAGGTCAAAGATGTTTGCTTTTATAAATAAACCTTGGCGTGTCTTGTCTGTTGCAAGCGTGTGTGGGGTGCTTGTAGCCACCAGCTTGCTGCCAGTTGCGCCTGTCTTGGCTCAAAACCGCACCCTGCCAGACTTTACCGATCTGGTCGAGCAGGTCAGTCCTTCGGTTGTCAATATCCGAACCTCTGAAAAGGCCAAGGCTGTAGCAGCCGGTGGCGGTATCGACGAGCAGATGCTGGAGTTCTTCAGACGTTTTGGTATTCCTGTGCCGCCCAATTTGCCGCGTGGGCCGCGTTCAGATCGTGCGCCGCAAGAAGAAGCCCAGCCGCGTGGCGTTGGCTCCGGCTTTATCCTGACCTCAGATGGTTTTGTGATGACAAACGCCCACGTTGTGGAAGGTGCCGATGAAGTCATCGTCACCTTGACTGACAACCGCGAGTACAAAGCCAAAATCGTGGGCAGCGACAAGCGCACTGATGTTGCGGTGGTGAAAATTGAAGCCACGGGTCTGCCAGCCGTCAAGCTTGGCGATGTCAGTCGCCTGAAGGTCGGTGAGTGGGTGATGGCCATTGGCTCACCGTTTGGACTTGAAAACACCGTTACTGCCGGCATTGTGAGCGCCAAGCAGCGTGACACCGGTGACTATCTGCCATTTATCCAGACCGATGTCGCCATTAATCCCGGTAATTCAGGCGGCCCGCTGATCAACATGCGCGGCGAAGTGGTCGGTATCAACAGTCAGATCTATTCACGCTCTGGCGGTTTTCAGGGTATCTCGTTTTCCATCCCGATTGATGAGGCGGCCCGGGTGTCTGACCAGTTACGCACGACGGGTAGAGTCACGCGTGGCCGCATTGGTGTGCAAATTGACCAGGTCAGCAAGGAAGTGGCTGAATCTATTGGCTTGAGCAAAGCGCAAGGCGCGTTGGTACGCGGCGTTGAAACAGGTGCACCGGCCGACAAAGCGGGTATTGAGGCCGGCGACATCATCACCAAATTTGATGGCAAGCAGATTGAAAAGTCAACTGACCTGCCGCGCCTCGTCGGCAACGTCAAGCCGGGTACCAGATCAGTAGTGACCGTTTTCAGACGCGGCACAACCCGGGACTTTACGGTTGTCGTGGCCGAGATAGAGGCAGAAAAACCCGTTCGCAAAGCGTCTGGCCCTGAAGTCAAACCACCCGTCGCAGGCCCTGCGCAGGTGCTTGGCTTGGCGGTCAGTGACATCACCGATGCGCAAAAGAAAGAACTCAAAATCAAGGGCGGCGTGAAAGTGGACACCGCTGAAGGTGCTGCTGCACGAGCAGGTCTGCGTGAAGGCGACATCATCATTGCCATTGCCAACACTGAAATCACAAATAGCAAAGAGTTTGAAGCTGCATTGGCCAAGCTCGACAAAAGCAAAGCTGTCAATGTGCTGCTCAGACGCGGCGAACTGGCTCAATATGTGCTGATCCGGCCCGCGCGCTGATATTCTTTGAACTGTAGCGGCGCTTTTTCAGTTCAGTTTTGGCATAAGAATCACCCCCAATCCCACCCGGGCTTGGGGTTTTTAACGAAAGAGGGACTTGCAGAATTCCGCAAGCCAGCCGAATTAACCGCTACGTGAGGTAAAAAAAGTTGCGGGCACCGCCTAAAAGGCTGCAAGATCAGGGTATTGAATCATGAACTTGGTGAGCGCCCAT
>JBILXX010000132.1:0-6353 GCA_044378095.1 Polaromonas sp. | reverse complement strand
CGCTCACCAAGTTCATGATTCAATACCCTGATCTTGCAGCCTTTTAGGCGGTGCCCGCAACTTTTTTTACCTCACGTAGCGGTTAATTCGGCTGGCTTGCGGAATTCTGCAAGTCCCTCAATTAAAACCCGTTACAGTTTGAGGGTTTCTTAACTCTCATCATCACATGGCACAAGTCACTGTCGTCTTTGCCGATTTAACCGGAAGCACCGGGGTGTTTGAAGCCTTGGGCAATGCCAAAGCCACGCAGGCCATCACCCGGCTGACAGACTGGATGGGCAAGGTCTGCACATCGCGGCAAGGACATGTGGTGAAAAACCTGGGCGATGGCGTGCTGATGGTGTTTGCCCAAAACACCGATGCTGTTGATGCCGTGACTGAGATGCAGCGCGCGCACACCGAGCGCATCAAAACCTGGCCCGACAAACTCAAAATGCACCTACAGGTCGGGCTGGCGCGTGGGGAAGTCATCGAGCAGGCAGGCGACTATTTTGGTGATGCGGTCAACGTCGCCTCGCGTTTGTCAGACCTTTCCGGGCCAGACCAGATTTTGAGTACCGACACCGTCGTCAACTGTTTGCCGTCAGACACAGTGGTGCGTTTTCGCAGCCTGGGCGCGATGGACATCCGGGGCCGCAACGAGGCCTGCATGGTTTACCGGGTGGAATGGCAAAACGAGGTGCTTTCGGAGTTTTTCACCGTGCCCGCGGGGCTGACCCCCAACCCATTCAGCAAGGCCGTGCCGCAGATCGTTGCTATAGCACTTTCGTGGCTGGACGTGGCCGCAACCTTTACATCGGAACAGTTGCCCATCCATATTGGCCGGGTGGACGAGGCACAGTTTGTCGTCAATGACCCACGGGTTTCGCGGCTGCATGCCAAAATCATCTGGCGCGCAGGCAAGTTTTATCTTGAGGACGTCAGCAGCTACGGCACCTGGGTGCGTTTTGCGGTCAGTGACGCCATCGTCGCGCTGCGCAGGCAAAAGTGCGTGCTGCTGTTAGGCGGTGAGATTGCGCTGGGTGCCCCGTTTGAAGACTTCACCGTGCCAACGGTCAGCTTCACGTTTCCGGGTAAATAGCAAAAACAACTAAGGGGAGACACCCATGGTCTGGTTCAAACGGTTGGCGTGGGCGCTGCTGGCGCTGTTGATTCTGGTCGCTGCTGCCCTTGGCATTTACGTCAACCGGAGCTTTCCGGCGCTTGATGGCGAGTTGAAGGCCGCTGGCTTGAAAGCCCCGGTCAGCGTGACGCGCGACGCCGCTGACGTCACCCACATCAAAGCGCAAACGCCGCAAGACGCCTGGTTTGCCATTGGCTACGTGCATGCCCAAGAGCGCGGCTGGCAGCTTGAATTCAACCGCCGCGTCATGCACGGTGAGCTGTCTGAAGCCTTTGGCACGGCCACGCTGGACACCGACAAACTGCTGCGCACACTGGGCATCATGCGGGCTGCCGAACGCCAGTGGCAAGGCCTGCCGGCTGAGGGCAAGGTGGCCATGCAGGCCTACAGCGACGGCATCAATGCGTTTTATGCACAGTCGTCTCAAGCCTTGTCACCCGAGTTTCACATTTTGGGCGTCAAGCCCGGCGGCAAAGCGGGCAAACCCTGGACGCCGCAAGACAGCATTGGCTGGTCACTGATGATGGCGCTGGATTTGGGTGGCAACTGGGGCAACGAGTTTGCCCGCCTCTCAGCTCTAAAAAGCCTGAACACCGCGCAACTCTGGCAGCTTTTTACGCCGTATCCGGGCGAGCAACCCGCGTCCAGCGTTGACTTTGCCAAACTGTATGCTGACCTGGGTGTTTACAAAGCGCCAATAAACGCTATTAAAACAGGAGCTGCTTGCGCCCGTATTCATTGGCCCGAATGCCAATTTGATGCCTCAAAACCACTCAAAACGGCTCAAAATGACGCTTTTTTGGCCTCAAACTTCACCGAAGACCTGACACGTGACATCACAGACTGGGCCAGCAGCCTGTGCACGGTGGACGGCAAGGGCTCCAACAACTGGGTGGTGGCTGGCAACCGCACAACCAGCGGCAAGCCGCTGCTGGCCAATGACCCGCACCTGGGCCTGTCAGCTCCGGCCATCTGGTACTTTGCGCATCTTGAAGCGCCAGGCTTGAATGCCATCGGCGCAACCCTGCCGGGCATGCCCTTTGTGGTGCTGGGCCGCACCGACAAAGTCGCCTGGGGCTTTACCAACACCGGGCCTGACGTACAAGACCTGTATTTGGAGCAGATCAACCCCGCCAACCCCAGGCAGCACCGCATCCCCAGCCAGGGCGAGCCCGCCTGGGCAGACTTCAAAACCCGCAGCGAGGTCATCAAGGTCAAAGGCCAGCCCGACGTGCTGCTGACAGTACGCGAAAGCCGCCACGGCCCGGTGCTGAGCGACGCGCAAAAGTCTCACGCTGAGGTGCTGGACACAAACAAGTTTGTATTGGCGCTGCGCTGGGGCGCGCTGGACGATGACAACCAGACGGTTCTGTCTGGCCTACGGAGCAACGCCGCCCAGTCGATTGAGGACCTGCAAGCCGCCTTCAGCAGCTACCACTCGCCCATGCAAAGCGTGGTGATGGCCGATACGTCTGGCCGCACGGCGTTTAAAGCCGTGGGCAAGCTGCCACTCAGAAAGCCTGACAACGACATCAAAGGCATCGCCCCCGCGCCCGGCTGGGACGCGCGCTACGACTGGGCGGGCTGGGCCACCTATGCGCAAACCCCGCAGGCGACTGACGCAGCCATCACCTCCAAAGGCTTTTTAGCCACCGCCAACCAGCGCATCACGCCGCCAGACTTTCCGATCTTCATGGGCCAGGACTGGACCGTGCCGTACCGCCAGGACCGCATTGAGCAAATGCTTGGCGCCATGCCCAAACACGACCTGGCCAGCATGCAGAAAATCCAGGCCGACGAACTGTCGATGGCCACGCTGAAGCTCTTGCCTTTTTTAACAACCGCTTTGGGCAACAGCACTCACACTCTGGCCGCTGCCAGCAAAACTGCGCTCAAGGGGTTTGACGGCGTGATGCGCGCCGAGTCCGCCGCGCCGCTGATTTTTGCCGCCTGGGCCGACGAGCTGACGCGCGGCGTGGTGGGTGGCAAACTGGGTGAAGCGCCTTTGAAAGCCATGTACGGCAAACGCCACTTCCGCTCGGCCATTGAAGACATCATGGCTCGAAACGACGCCAACTGGTGCGGCAGCGCGACCTGTGCAGGCCAGTCCAGCGCTGCGCTTGGCAGGGCTTTAACCCGCCTGCAAAAAGACCACGGCGCAGACGCCAACCAATGGTCATGGGGCAGGGCCCACAACGCCCTGTCTGCCCACAAACCGTTTGGCAACGTGCCCCTGCTGGCCAAATTCTTCGACGTGCGCATCCCCACAGGCGGCGACACCTTCACCATCAACGTCGGCCAATACTGGGCCAACGACGACAAACTACCGTTCGCCAACCGCCACGCCGCGTCCATGCGTACGTTGTTTGATTTGGCTGATTTGGAAAAGTCTCAGTTTATTTACCAGACAGGGCAGAGCGGGCTGGTGTTTTCAAGCCGGTATCGGGATATGCGTGATACCTGGGCGAAGGTGGAATATCGGGCTTTGCAAATGACGCCGGCTGGTATCGTGCATGAGCTCAAGCTTGTCCCTTAAAGGCCAAGAGATTCCAAGCATCCTGCAATCTCTGCGAATTACGCCAGTGTTGGTGCATCAGGCTGGCGCGTAACAGCCAGTTGGAGCCCCGCAGCCCCTAGCACTGCCAGCATGGTTTTAATGGTGGGGTTGCCTTTGGGTGACAGGGCGCGATACAGGCTTTCGCGGGGGATGCCCGCCTTTTCTGCCACCACAGCCATGCCCTGGGCTTGCGCGATGTGGCGCAGCGCGGCCAGCAAGGCAAACTGCCCGCCGGGCAGGGTGGCTTCTTCAAGTGCAGTAGCCAGGTAAACGTCGGCCAGCTCAGGGTCGGCTTTCAGCATCTCCACCATGGCTTCATCATGCGGTCTGGATGCGGGGGCTTTGTGTGCTTTCAATGCGGTTTCTTTCTCTGTTGCCAGTCTTGCCAATAGTCAACAGCGGCAGTGATGTCTGCTTGCTGTTTGCGTTTATCGCCGCCCAGTAAAAGCAATATCAATCGTTTACCAGCCAGCGCGTAATACACCCGGTAGCCCGGGCCGTGGTCAATGCGAAGCTCCCAAACACCGTCTTGAACCGGTTTGCAGTCACCAAAATTGCCTGCAGCCATGCGTTGCACCCGAACGGCGATTCTTGCTTTGGCCATTCGGTCGTTCAGCCCGCTAAGCCAATAGATATAAGGGTCTTTCCCGTTCGCGCTTTCATAGTCTTCAACGTCAAACATTTGTTGTGGATTATACGTTACAGCGTATTTGCTTTACTGACCACGTAGTGCAATCACATGTCTAGCGGATGCGTCATCGTGCCATTACGGCCATGCCAGCGGATGAGAAAACGCGCCCGATACACGTAACCTTTGTCGGTTTGAAGGCTATAATGCAGATACCCGACCCACTCGCGAACCTGGTCCAGCAGGCGAATCGACTGCAAAGTAGGGGCGGCGACTTTCTCATGTTTGTTATAACTGTTCATTCATACTGTATATTGAGGCAAGCTGATGATTTCAAACAATTATTTAGGTGTTTTCACCCGGTGTTATCCGACTACAGTCCGTGTTAATCGGCAGTTTTGCCGGATATATCAAAGTTAGGGCGCTCGAAAGTGAAGCTCTTTCTACGGCTCTACGCCGATTGCGAAAGCCAGGAGCAAGCGAAATCAATTGATGATCGAATCCGCTTGGCCCTATCGCATCTCTCGGCAAGTCAGTTCGCGCCGTTCAAGCCGTACTGGAAGATACCCAGTCAATTTGAGTTTACTTACACGCTTGAGCCAGCTACAACAAGGTCCTTCGAAAGCATCATTGCGGCCTCCTCTGGTGGTTGGTCTAGGCAGTTGTCAGAGGCAAGTGCTTCAGCAGTCTGGAACCGCCAGAGTGATCACATTCTTCTGGTTCCAGAAGCCAGTTGGGGCAACGTTGAGCTCTATGAAGCAGCGCCCTAACCCCTCCGTCAAGGGGACCTGCCTACGGCAGGCCCCTTACGTCGAACGTTAGGCCACAAATCGAAGCCGGTTCGGCTCCACCAGAATGAGAACAGCCCTGATCTATGAAAAAATCGCTGATGGCGCCGAGATTGCTTGGTCTGACAGGGCACCTCGGAAATTTAACTCTTTAAAGCAATGCATCAAACCAAAAAAAGCGTTTCGCCAATAGTAGCACTTCTACTATTGGCACTCACAGCCGTGGCCCATAGTGCCAGCACAACTGAGCGCATCTATTCGGAGGCGGCGGAAGATCATGTGAAAGAGGCCCTTCGACAAGGCAAGCCGCTCCCCTGGAAAAGTGGCGCCCTGGTGGTTCCAAGTCCAAAAGTTGCCGAGGCCATTCATTCAGCTGTCGCAGGCTCAATTTATGGCGACGAAAATATCCAAAAGCAAAGGCCATTTCGTTCTGTGCGTGCAGGCGATTTCTGGGTCGTTTTCGGTTCCTTGCCTCAAGGGTTTGTTGGGGGCACGGCCGTCACGGTTATTCGTGCGAGCAACGGTGAAATTTTGCGTGTAATTCATGGACAGTGATACCGCTAACAGGTTCGTCGAATGGACCCACATCGGCGGCCAGCGTAGTCGCCATTCTTTAATGCTGAGTGCGCCGTTGCGGCCCATTCACGGCCAACGTTAACCAGCATGGCCGAGAACCCATCCAATCGCGAGTTCGCAAGCAGTGTCAGTCTGGTTGTGACGGGAAACGACCTCAACCCGTCGGACATAACCGCTGCGCTCGGAATTGAGCCCGACAGCAGTTGGCGTCGCGGCGATACCAAGCGAGTTGGCGACGACCTGCACGAATGGGGCGGTTGGAAAAAGCATTTGTCCGGCCGGGACGAAGATGACCCGTTTACGCCCGAGCTTCAAGTCTGGGTTGATCTTCTGAAACCGCGAACCACCGAAATTCGCTCGCTCCAAGAAGCCGGCTGCAACTTCGTGCTGGTTTGCTTCATAAGCGTCTCTGGTGCGGCGCTGGTGGAGTTGACGCCCAGCTTCCAGCAGGAACTAGCATCGCTCGGAGTCGACATTCATATGACCATTTTGGGCTGGCAGAATGCTGGCTAACCCTGCATTGCAGCGGACGGCTTCGCCGCCCGCTGAATTTGAACGTTAGACCTCGCTATGCATCTGCGCTATATCGACTGGCTGAAGTACGTGTTCGATCGACCAGCGACGGCCAACGGCTGGTATTTCGATGTGGACGAGCTGGAACCGTTCGAAGCTGAATCAAGT
>JBILXX010000006.1:0-76921 GCA_044378095.1 Polaromonas sp. | reverse complement strand
AAGAAGCTGCGGCTTCTTTGCGCTCGTTTGGGTATCTCGATGCAGCAGCTCTTGAGTGCGGCACGTGAACAAACCGCTGCACTCAAACTGCTTACCGTCTGAAATGTGAGTTTCTCAGGGACGACTAACTATCTTTATTGATAAGGGTATTCACTCTTCAAAAATCGTGTTTCGGGGCTTGTAATGGTTATATAAAATAATCATAATTTGATTTTCGAACATCAATCCCCATGACTTCACCAGACCTCCAATTTGAGTTACGCGGCGCCATTGCCGTGGTCCGTTTAAGCCGTCCAGCCAAGCGCAATGCGCTGGGTGATGCGCTGATATTGGCCTTGCGCAACCTGTTTGAAACCTTGCCTTCTGATGCCAAAGCAGTTGTGCTTCACGGTGAGGGCGACCATTTTTGTGCGGGTCTTGACTTGAGCGAGCTCAAAGAGCGCGACGCGAGCCAGGGCCTGCATCACTCGCGCATGTGGCACGCGGCTCTGGAGCGGGTGCAGTTTGGCCCGGTGCCTGTGGTGGCTGCACTGCACGGTGCGGTGGTCGGTGGCGGGCTGGAGCTGGCCAGCGCCTGCCATATTCGGGTTGCGGACGATTCGACTTTTTATGCACTGCCTGAAGGCTCGCGCGGTATTTTTGTTGGCGGCGGTGGTTCGGTTCGCATTCCCAAACTGATTGGGGTGGCCCGCATGACAGACATGATGCTGACGGGACGTGTTTACGACGCAGCAGAGGGTGAGCGAATTGGCCTGGCGCAGTACCTGACAACCAAAGGCGGCGCATTTGAAAAGGCAATGGCGCTGGCCGAGCGCATTGCGCAAAACGCGCCACTGACCAATTACGCGCTCATGCATGCACTGCCCCGCATCGCTGAGCAACCCGCAGACCAGGGCTTTTTTACCGAAGCCTTGATGGCGGCCGTGGCGCAAAGCGCGCCTGAGGCCAAAAGCCGGGTCAAAGCCTTCCTGGATGGCAAGGCTGCCAAGGTTCAAAAAGACTGACAGGGTTATGAGCGAACCGAAATTTCGCCCTCTGACATTTGGCGTGACACGCGTGGGCCTGCGTGCTGGTGATGGCGGCGTTCAATACCTGAGTGCCGAGCAGGCACTCGAAGATTTCCCCGCCCGTATCACGGACCGCCTGCAGCATTGGGCGCATGCAGCACCAGATCGCACTTTCATGGCCAGGCGCGAGAAGTTGTCTGACGGCACTACCGGCGACTGGCAACACATCAGCTATAGCCATGCCTGGGCCAGCGCCAGATGCATTGCGCAAGCGCTGATCGACCGGGGCTTGAGCGCAGACAGGCCTGTCGCCATCCTGTCTGAAAACGATCTGGATCATGCCTTGCTGGCTCTCGGCTGCATGGTGGCGGGTGTTCCCTATGTGCCCGTTTCGCCACCCTACTCGCTGGTCAGCCAGGACTTCGAAAAACTACGCCATGTGCTGCAAACCACCACCCCCGGCCTGGTGTTTGCCGCTGATGGCGGGCGATACAGCAATGCCATCACCGCCGCCGTGGCTGATGACATTGAAGTGGTTCTGGCAAAAGGGCATATTGACAACCGCAACACCACAGCATTTGCAGACCTGCTGGCCACGCAGGCCACGACAGAGGTTGATGCGGCCATGCAGGCGACAGGCCCAGACAGCATCGTCAAATTTTTATTCACCAGCGGTTCGACCAAGCTGCCAAAGGCTGTTATCAACACCCAGCGCATGTGGTGCGCCAACCAGCAGCAGATGACGCAGTCCATGCCGGTGCTGCTGCATGAGCCGCCGGTGCTGGTGGACTGGCTGCCATGGAACCACACCTTTGGCGGCAACCACAACTTTGGCCTGACATTGTTCAATGGCGGCACGCTTTACATCGACGATGGCAAGCCAACGCCCACATTGATGGCAGAGACATTGCGCAACCTGCGCGAGGTTGCGCCGACGGTTTACTTTAATGTGCCCACAGGCTTTGAGGCAATTGCCAACGCGATGCAAACGGACGATGCCCTGCGACGCAACCTGCTCAGCCGGGTCAAGATGTTTTTTTATGCAGGTGCGGCGCTGGCTCAGCCGGTATGGGACAGCCTGTATGCATCAAGTGAACGCGAAGTCAGTGAACGCATCGTGATGACTACCGGCCTGGGTATGACCGAGTCCTCGCCCTTCGGCCTGTTTGTAACCAGCCCGAATGTCAAAGCCGGGGACCTGGGCGTACCCACACCGGGCATGCACCTCAAGCTGGTGCCCAGTAAGGGCAAAACCGAGGTGCGCTACAAAGGCCCCAACATCACGCCTGGATACTGGCGCGCACCGCAGGAGACAGCCGATGCATTCGACGACGAAGGCTTTTTTTGCACGGGTGATGCCGTTAAGTGGATTGACGAAAACAACATTCACTTTGGCCTGAGCTTTGACGGCCGTATTGCTGAAGACTTCAAGCTGGCCACAGGCACCTTTGTCAGTGTTGGTCCGTTGCGCGCCAAAATAATTGCCGCTGGTGCGCCGTATGTGCAAGACGCCGTGCTGACCGGTATCAATCTCAAGGAAGTCGGCGCGCTGGTGATCCCAACCCCCGCGGGGCGAGCACTTTCGAAGGACCTGGCATACGAACATTTCCAGAAAGTTGTTAACGAACTGGCCAAGGCTGCTACTGGCAGCGCCAACCGCATTGCACGACTACATGTGATGCAAGAGCCCCCCTCGATTGACAAAGGCGAAGTCACTGACAAGGGCTCGGTCAACCAGCGCGCGGTTCTGACGCACCGCAGTGCGTTGGTAGATGCCTTGCACGCCGATGCTGTTTCGCCAATTTTCAAACCCGGCATTAACTGAGAATTTCATGAAGCAAAAAGGTTTTTTCTCTGAGTTCAAGGACGTCTGGCTACTGGGCGGCATGCGCACCCCCATGGTGGACTACTGCGGCGCGCTAGGCCACGTGTCGCCAACCGACATGGGCATTAAAGCGGCGCGTGCGGTGCTGGCAGCAGCAGATGTTCCCGCAGACCATATTGACTCAGTTGTCGCAGGCAACATGGCCCCCGGCGACTTTGACCAGTTCATGCTACCGCGCCACATTGGCTTGTACGCGGGCGTGCCGCAAGAAGTTCCCGCCATCATGGTGCAGCGAATTTGCGGCACGGGTTTTGAGCTTTTCAGGCAGGCGGGTGAGCAAATACAAAGCTGCGCAGCCGATGTTGTCCTGGTTGTTGGCACCGAAAGCATGACGCGTAACCCGATTGCAGCGTTTGACCACCGCACCGGTTTCAAGCTGGGTGCGCCGGTTGGTTTTAAAGATTACATGTGGGAGGCTTTAAAAGACCCGGCACCCGGCATCAACATGATTCAAACGGCGGAAAACCTCGCCATAAAATACGGCATCACACGCGCTGAAGTTGACGCATTTGCATCAAGCTCATTCGCCAAAGCGGTGGCAGCGCAAGAGCGCGGCTTTCATGCGGGCGAGATCGTGCCCGTCATCACAGAAAAGTTTGATCTGGCGGGCTACGCACCACGCGGCATTCGCCTGCAAGGCAAAGCCACTGAAGTGGCACTGGACACCCATGCCCGTATCTCACCCGTCGATGTGCTGGCAAAGCTGCGGCCCGTGTACGAAGGCGGTGTGCAAACCGGCGGCAACAGCGCTGCGCTGGTCGATGCGGCTGCGGCCAGCGTTGTGGCATCAGGCTCGTACGTTAAAGCTCAAGGCAAAAAACCACTCGCCCGCATTGTTGCAGCCGCCGCTGTCGGCGTGCCCCCGGAGATCATGGGCATTGGCCCGGCACCCGCTATTCGGGTTTTGCTGGAGCGTTGCGGTTTGACACTAGGTGACATTGGCTGCTTTGAAATCAATGAAGCGCAAGGTGCCCAAACACTGGCGGTTGCCAAAGAACTCGGCCTGGATATGGCCAGACTGAATGTGAATGGTGGCGCCATTGCCCTTGGCCATCCACTGGCGGCCACTGGCGTGCGGCTGACCATCACGCTGGCGCGTCAGATGCAGGCCAGCGGCGTGCGCTACGGCATATCATCGGCCTGCGTCGGTGGAGGGCAGGGCATCGCGTTGCTGCTGGAGTGCCCAGAATATGCCTGAGTTTGAGTGTAATGAGCCTTTTTTAGGTGTCATTTGCGCCCTGAGCTCAATAACAACGGGCGCAAGCAGCTACTAAATAAGTAGCAATCAATTGGAGTCAGAGATGAGCAAGGCAATCGTGTCGGTGGTCTATCAGGTTGAAGTCATGTTCGGTGATTGCGACCCGGCGGGCATTGTGTTTTTCCCCAATTTTTCAAAGTGGATGGACGCCTCATCGCTGAACTTTTTTGTCAAATGCGGTGTGCCTACCTGGCGCGAACTTGTCAAAACCACCGGCATCATCGGCACGCCGCTGCTAGAAATCAACACCCGCTTCATCAAGCCCGCCACCTACGGTGAACGGCTGCAAATCCACACCAGCATTCAAGAGTGGCGCGGCAAGGCTTTTATTCAAAAGCACGTGGTCATGCGCGGAGAAGACCTGCTGTGCGAAGGCACCGAGACGCGCGCTTTTTGCATTCGCCACCCCGACGACCCCGACCGCATCAAAGCCATTGCCGTGCCTGAAAATATCAGGGCACTGTGTTCCTAGTTTTCCTTGTTTTTCGTCAGTCATTTAACAACCCCAGGAGACAACATGAACAATCGCCGCCAATTCATTCAAGCCAGTGCTGCTACCGCCGTTATGGGTGGTTTTGCAATGCCATCATTTGCCCAGGCTCTGCCGCTTGAGCAAGTCAAGATCATCAACGGCTTTCCGGTGGGCGGCTCTGCCGATACCACCAGCCGCCGCGTGGGTGAAAAGCTGGGTTCTTCGGCATTCACCAAAAACGCGGCTGTGGTGGAAAACAAAACCGGCGCGGCCGGTCGCATAGCGATTGAGGCCGTCAAGGCTGCCTCACCTGACGGCACCACGCTGCTGCTCACGCCCTATTCGATGATGGCGATTTACCCGCACATCTACAAGCAGCTCAGCTACGACCCTTTCACTGACCTGATGCCAGTGGCCATGGCATCGTCGCTGGTGCATGGCCTGGCGGTCGGCCCGATGGTGCCGGCCACCGTCAGGACTGTCAAAGACTACCTGGCGTGGGCCAAGGCCAACCCCAAAGACGCCAGCTACGGTTCGCCCGCAGCTGGTTCCACACCGCACTTTTTGGGCGCGCTGCTGGGGCTGAACAACGGCGTTGACCTCAAGCACATCCCCTACCGTGGCTCCACACCGGGCGTGACCGACCTGATAGGTGGCCAGCTGGCGTCCATGTTCACACCGCATGGCGATTTCCTGGCCAACCACAGGGCCGGCAAGTTGCGTATTTTGGCCACGTCGGGCAAGCAGCGCTCAGCCTTTGTGCCCGAGATTCCGACCTTTATCGAGTCGGGCTTTCCTGACCTGATCGTCGAAGAATGGTTTGGCTTTTACGCCCCGGCCAAAACGCCTGCCAACATCATTGCCTCGGCCAATGCTGCCATCAACGCCGCGCTCAAGGAAAAGTCAGTGATCGACAGCCTGGCCATACAAGGCATGTTGCCAGTTGGCGGCACGGCGGCGCAAATGGCGGCAGACCAGAAGCTGCAGTTTGATGCCTGGGGTCCGATTGTCAAGAAAATCGGTTTCACCGCAGAGGCCTGATTTGCCCGCAGCACTGAGAGTCGTGGCTCCGGCCAAAATGGTCGCCACGGTCGATGCGACCTACCTGCAGACATTGCTGGGCTACAACGCCCGGCGGGTGTCTTTGCAGGTCATTGAGCTGTTCAATCAGCGCATGGCCGAGTATGAAATCACACCCGTTGATTTTTCAGTGCTGTCACTGATTCATCACAACCCCGGCATCACCTCACGTCAACTGTGCGCTGCCCTCAGCCTGCTGCCGCCCAACCTGGTCGGCAAAATCAACCTGATGGAAAAGCGCAATCTGCTGCAACGCTTACCCCACCCAGACGACGGCCGCGCCATCGGCCTGTACCTGACGGATTCAGGTAGCCAGATGATGACGGAGGCAGAAAACACCGCCAGCCAGTTAGAGGCGGATGTCAGCAGCAAGCTGACGGCTGCTGAAGCAAAAACCTTGCTGCGCTTGCTGCAAAAGGTCTATCTTTAGCGTTTTTTATGGTATTTTATGTCTTTAAGCCAATGAATACGGGCGCAAACAGCTAGTTAAATCATAGCGATCAAGGGCATCTCAAATCCCAGCCTGAATCCACTGAGCTGCCTTCTCGGCAATCATCAGCGTTGGTGAATTGGTGTTGCCGCTGGTGATCAGTGGCATCACGCCTGCATCGACCACGCGCAGGCCGCGTATGCCGCGTACGCGCAGGTGGGAATCTACGACGGCCATCGGGTCGTCTTCTCTGCCCATCTTCGTCGTGCCCACCGGGTGAAAGATGGTGGTGGCGATGTCGCCTGCGAGCCTGGCCAGGTCGTCATCGGTTTGAAACTGCACGCCGGGTTTGAACTCCTCAGGCTGGTAGGCCACCAGCGCGCTTTGGCTGACGATGCGGCGGGTGACGCGCAAGGAGTCAGCGGCTACTTTTTTATCGTCGTCCGTGCTCAGGTAATTGGGCGCGATGGCGGGTGCGTCTTCAAATCGGGGACTTTTAATGTTGACGGTTCCACGGCTGGTGGGGCTCAGGTTGCAGACGCTGGCGGTAAAGGCATTGAAGCTGTGCAGCGGCTCGCCAAAGGCGTCGAGTGACAAAGGCTGAACGTGATACTGAATGTTGGGGTACGGCTGCAACGGGTCAGAACGGGTGAAGGCGCCGAGCTGGGACGGTGCCATGCTCATGGGGCCAGTGCGCTTGAACAGGTATTCCAGCCCAATGCGCGCTTTGCCCAGGGTGCTGTTGGCCAGCGTGTTCAGGGTGGAGCTGGCTGCGCCTTTGATTTTGTACACCGAGCGGATCTGCAAATGGTCTTGCAGGTTGGCGCCCACGCCCGGCAGGTCTTGCACCACGCCAATGCCTTGCTGCTGCAGCAATGCGCCCGGGCCAATACCCGAAAGCTGCAAAATTTGCGGCGAGCCAATCGCACCAGCGCACAAAATCACCTCGCCGATCAGGCCACGCTCTTTGCCTGAATCGCGGGTCGCCATCACCTGGACGTGCTCCAGGCCCGTCCACACCTCCACCCCGGTGCAGCGCTGGCTGCCATCAGCTTGCTTTTCAATGATCAGCTTGCTGACCTGGGCTTTGTTCCACAGCTCAAAGTTGGGACGGCCATAGCAGGTGGGGCGCAAAAAAGCCTTGGCGGTGTTCCAGCGCCAGCCGTCCTTTTGGTTCACCTCAAAGTAACCCACGCCTTCGTTGTTGCCCCGGTTGAAGTCATCTGTGGCGGGGATGCCTGCCTGAACCGCAGCTTTTGAAAACGCGTCCAGAATGTCCCAGTGCAGGCGCTGCTTGCTGACCTGCCATTCACCCCCGGCCTTGCGGTGCCGCAAGATTTTTTGGTACGGCGCGGTTGTGTCCTGCATCAGCTCGGGCGCTGTGCCAGACGCGCCATGAAATTCATTGGCACCCTTGTAATGGTTTTCATGCAGCTTGAAGTACGGCAGGCTGTTGTCCCAGCGCCAGGCCGCGTCGCCCGTCAGTGCGGCCCAGTCGTCGTAGTTACGCGCCTGGCCGCGCATGTAAATCATGCCGTTGATGCTGGACGAGCCGCCCAGCGTTTTGCCACGCGGGTAACGCAGGCTGCGGCCATTCAAGCCCGCTTCGGGCTCGGTGTTGTACAGCCAGTCGGTGCGCGGGTTGCCAATGCAGTGCAGGTAGCCCACAGGGATGTGGATCCAGTGATAGTCGTCCTTGCGACCCGCCTCAATCAGCAGCACTTTTTTGGACGCATCGGCAGACAGGCGGTTGGCCAGCAGGCAACCAGCGGTGCCACCACCGACGATGATGTAGTCGAAAACTGAGTCGCTGGCAGGGGTGTTGTCTTGCATAGTTTTTGTCTCAATTTATCTTTTGCTCTGGTCTATTTTGCCTTTGTCGTCCAACGCGAAACTGACCTTAAACCCTGTAGGACAAAACCACGCCTGTGTTTGACCATGAACCCAAAGTAGCTTTCGCCAGTACGATGGCAAAAGTTATTGCTTTTCACGTTTTCATGCCCTCATCCACCCCCAGAATAGACACACAGCAAACAGTACATGGCGCTCAATACCTGGTGCTGGGTGCGTGGACGGCCGCTGACCTGACAGGCAAGGCCGCGTGGGACGCACTGACGGCACAACTCAAAGCGCTCGACAAAAAGCCGGACGCCCTTTGGGACTTGCGCCAACTGGACCAACTGGACCACCTGGGGGCCCAACTGCTGTGGAACCACTGGGGTCGAGCCTGGCCCACCCACCTTGAAGTAGAGGCCAGCCAGCGCGCCGTGCTGGAAACGGTGGCCGAGTTTTCAGCATTGCCAGCCAAAGTCATCAAGCCTGACAGACTAGAGCCGGTGCGCGTGCTGGCAGTCGGATGCTCAGTCTGTTGGACCACATCAGGTCGATGACGCGCCTGATTGGCCAGTTGCTGCTGGACATCATCCGACTGATTCGCCACCCCCAAGAAGGCCCCTGGCGCGACTTGTCAGGTCATCTTTATCACATCGGTGCGACGGCTTTGCCCATCACGGCGCTGGTGGGCTTTTTGATTGGCGTCGTGCTGGCGTATCTCATCTCGCAGCAGCTCAAACAGTTTGGGGCAGATGCCTTCATCGTCGATATTCTGGGTATTTCTTTGATTCGTGAACTCGGCCCGGTGCTGGCCGCGATTCTGATTGCCGGGCGTTCAGGCTCGGCCATCACCGCGCAAATTGGCGTGATGCGGGTGACTGAAGAGCTTGACGCGATGCGCGTGATGGGCATTGCCAAAGGCTTTCGTCTCGTGATGCCGCGTGCGCTGGCACTGGCAATCGTGATGCCGCTGATCAGTGTGTGGACAACGGTGGCGGCGCTGCTGGGCGGCATGATAGCGGCCAGCGCGTCAATGGGCATCACGCCCGCGTTTTTCATCAACGCACTGCCCGCTGCGGTGGAGGTGTCCAACCTGACATTGGCGACCGCCAAGTCGGTGGTTTTTGGCCTGCTGATTGCACTCGTGGCGTGTCATTTTGGTTTGCGCGTCAAGCCCAACACTGAAAGCCTGGGGCAGGGCACAACGGCATCGGTGGTGACGTCGATTACTGTCGTAATTTTGGTCGATGCGCTGTTTGCGGTACTTTTTAAAAATGTCGGAATCTAGCGTGGCCGAGCCCGTCGTTGACATCAAAAAACTCTGGACTGTTTTTAAAAACGGTGACAAGGAATCGGTCGTTCACAAAGACCTTGACCTGCTGGTTGAACGCGGTGAAATCCTGTCGCTGGTGGGCGGTTCAGGCACAGGTAAAACGGTGCTGTTAAGGCAAATGCTGGGCCTGGAGCACCCCACCAAAGGCGATATCACCGTGCTGGGTCGGCCAGCTGCCGAGCTGAGCCGGCGCGGCGCGGCCAGCCGGGTCGGCATGCTGTTTCAGCAGGGGGCTTTGTTTTCGGCTTTTACCGTGCTGGAGAACATTGCCTTCCCGTTGCGCGAGTTGAAAGTTTTGCCGCCCGAGCTGATTCGTGAGGCGGCGATGGTCAAGCTGCAAATGGTGGGCTTGAGTCCTGACACCGCGGGCAAGATGCCCAGTGATTTGTCGGGCGGCATGGTCAAGCGGGTGTCACTGGCGCGTGCCCTGATCATGGATCCGCCCCTGCTGCTGCTGGACGAACCCACCGCCGGCCTGGACCCGGCGGGTGCCGACAGTTTTTGCACGCTGCTGCTGTCACTGCACAAGGCGATGGAGCTGACCGTGGTGATGGTGACGCACGATCTGGACACGCTGTTTGAGCTCAGCACCCGCATTGCTGTGCTGGCAGACCAGCGCGTGATCATTGCCGCCACACCGAAAAAAGTCGTCGCCTTCAAACACCCGTTTATTGAAGAATTTTTCAGGGGCGGCAGAGGCCAGCGTGCCATGGGGCTGCTGAAAGATTCGCCGCATGAAGACATATCGATTGAGATGAAAGGAACCTGATATGGAAAACAAGGCCCATGCCATGGCTGCTGGTGCGTTTGTATTGGCGGTCAGTGCGTTGCTGGCGCTGCTGGCCGTCTGGCTGATGCGCGACACCAGCCAGCGCGACATGTATGAAATGTCAACCTCCGAGACCGTCAGCGGCTTGCAGCCGCAGGCGGTGGTGCGCTTTCGGGGTGTGCCTGTTGGCAAGGTCGAGCTGATAGGCTTTGACAACAAGGTCAAGGGCAATGTGCTGATCCGCATTTCGATTGATCGGGGCGCACCCGTGACGAAATCGGTGTTTGCCACGGTCGCTTCACAGGGCGTCACGGGGCTGGGCTTCATCCAGCTCGACGACAACGGCGAATCTGCCGAACGCCTGGTGCCCAATGACGACGACCCGCCGCGCATACCTCTCAAACCGGGCGGGCTGGACAAGCTGCTCAAACAAAGCGAAGTGATTTTTGACCAGGTCGAGCAGGCCAGCACCAAGCTCAATCAGATGCTTGGTGAGGACAACCAGAAGCGCCTGGTCACGGCCCTTGACGCCATGGGACAAGCCGCCATCAATGTGAGCAGCCTGTCAGTCACCATGACCAGTATTTTGAATGCGCAGTTGGGGCCAGACAAAACCAACATCCCACGGCTGGTCAAAAACCTGGATGCCGCCATGGTGTCGCTGCAAGACACATCAACCAAGGCAGGCGCTGCGATGACAGAAATTGGCATTACTGCCCAGCGGCTGAATGAAAAAGGCGGCCCGCTCGACAAGCTGTCGGAAGGCGGCACTGCGCTGGCTGCCGGGGTTGAAACCTTCAGCGCCGCCACGCTTCCCAAGCTGGGTGCGGTGGCTGACGAAACCGCCAAGGCCATGCGCCAGTTGAGCCGCACCGTCAACGCGGTCGATAACAACCCGCAGTCGCTTATTTTTGGCAATGGCACACCGCAACCGGGGCCGGGTGAGCCAGGGTTTGGTGCGAATGGAGTGAAAAAATGAAGACTGCAAACGCTATTGATTCAAGAGCTGCTTGCACCCGTATCTATTGGGTACAAAGCATATTCGGCATGTTTTTTGGGGTTGTTTTGCTGTCTGGCTGTTCCGCCCTGCCCGACAAGCCCGTGCGCGCCAGCCTGTATGACTTTGGGCCTGGCAACATGGCGGCCCAGCCCACCACGCGCCAGGCAGCACTGCCTGCCTTACCCGCATTGGCGATTGACGACATCAGCACTTCAGGCGGCGCACTCGAAAACCAGGCCGTGTTGTATCGGCTGACGTACCAGGATGCGCAGGAGCTGCGTCCCTACACCCTGGCCCGCTGGGCCATGCCGCCTGCCCAACTGGTGCGCCAGCGTCTGCGCGAACAGCTGGGTCAGCGGCGCAACATTTTTGACGCACGCGGTGGCCTGGCCCTTAACCGCAGCCAGAACGCCGTGCTGCCCGTACTGCTGCGGCTGGACCTGGAAGAGTTCAGCCAGGTGTTTACCACGCCTGACAGCAGTGTTGGGCTGATCCGTTTGCGCGCGACGTTGATCGAGCAGGCCACCAGCGGTGAAAAACTGATCGCCCAGCGCAGCGTGGTGGTGCAGCGTCCCGCACCGTCGGCGGATGCGCAAGGCGGTGTCAAGGCCCTGACGGCCGCCACGGATGCCGCGATTGAAGAGATTGACGTGTGGTTGCAGCAGAGTGCGGTGCGCTGACCACAGCTGAAAGACGTTGACCTAAAGGCTTTTGGCGCAGCGAAACCCGATGTAGATCACAGCGGTGTCAGCGCTTTTGCTTTGGACATGTGCGTCCTGCATGCTGGCCGCGCCATACCACCAGGAGCCACCGCGCGTGCGCTTGTCATTGGCCGGGCCACTGTCCACCCACTCCCAGGCATTGCCGCCCATGTCATACAGGCCGTTCACGCCTGGTTGGGTGGTGCCCACTTCAGCATGCCCGCGCCCCCGGCTGGTGACGGCGTTGGCGACGGTTTTGACATTGCCACAGTCGGTGCAGTTAGCGCCTTGCGGGCTGTTGCCTGTGGGGTAGGCGTACGTACGGCCTGCCGTCAACCCAGCCGGTGGGCTGGAACGCAACTCGGTGTACGCCGCCAGTCCCCATTCAGCGTCGTTGGGCAGTCGCTTGCCGGCCCATTGGCAATAAGCCGCTGCTTCGGCGTAAGTGACATGCACGGCTGGCTCAGTGGCGCTGGCTGGCTTGCCAAACGGCGCGCGCCAGGTCCAGCCTTTGCGTTGCTGCCAGCCACCTTCGTAGGTGCTGCCACCGCCAGCCTTTTCTGCCGCTGTCACCAAGCCTGTTGCATCTGCAAATTTTTTAAACGCACCCACCGAGACTTCAGTGCGGTCGATGGAAAAGCCCCTGATGGTTTGCATGTCGTTGCCGGGGGCGGGTGGTGTTTGCGCACCAGTACCCACTGTCCAAAGGCAGGCAGTGAGCGCAAAAATTCGGGAGGGGGTACGAATCATCTTTGCCGTCCATTAAAGAGTTGTCTTCAACGCCGTCACTTCAATTTCAATCAGCATGCGTGCATCCAAAAGCCCAGCTGAGATCATCATGGCCGCCGGACGCACATTACCAAAGTATTGTTGCAAGACCGGCCAGCAGGCTTCAAACTGCGATGCATCGGGCAGCACATAGGTCACCCTGACGACATCAGCCATCGAACTGCCCGCCTGATGCAACGCGGCGGCAATGTTCTTCAGGCAATGTTCAGCTTGTTCAGCAATATCATTTGAGATCGTCATGGTGCTGTAGTCAAAACCGGTCGTGCCCGATACAAACACCCAGTCGCCCGCTACCACGGCGCGGGAGTAGCCGATTTGTGCTTCAAACGGGGAGCCTGAACTGATGAGGGTTCTTTTCATGGCAACTTCAACCCTTCATCAACAACGGAAACAGCTTACCCAGCCCATCGGCCATCACCTCCACCGCCAGCGCGGCCAGTATCAAACCCATCAGTCGGGTCATGACGTTGATACCGGTTTTGCCGAGGACTCGGGCAATCGGCTCAGCCAGCGAGAAGCACAGCGCGGTGGCCAGGCCAATCACGACGCCGTAGCCAACCAGCGTGCCAAGCTGCAAAAAGGTTTTGGCTTTTTCCGCGTAAATCACCACGCTCGACATGGTGGCTGGGCCGGTCAGCAACGGGATGGTCAGTGGCACCACGGCGATGCTGGCGCCCATGGCGGCTTTGGCTGCGCCGTCTTCCATTTCGTGGGTTTTGGGGTTGGCTTCGGCGGGCTGGGCGTTGAGCATGTTCATCGAACTGATAAGCAGCAGCATGCCGCCACCGACCTGAAAGCTGGCCAGCGAGATTCCGAAGAATTCGAGAATTTGCAGCCCCGCCAAAGCGCTGGTGGCGATCACCACAAACGCGCTGAAGGACGAAATCAGAATCGTGCGCTGCTTTTGCGCCCTTGAAAAGCCCTGCGTGTAATGGATAAAAAACGGCACGATGGCCAGCGGGTTGACGATGGCCAGCAGGGTGATCAGGGGTTTGAAATCCATTAAATTAGTCCTTCAGGCTGGTAAATTTTTTCGCAGGGTTTCCCGAGAAAAAAGCACCCCCTCGGGGGGCAGCGCATTACACGAAGTGAAAAGTGTGGGGGCCATTACCTGCCTCCTGCCACGTCAATGATGGAGCCTGTGGTGTAACTTGAATGTTCGCCCATCAGCCACACAATCGCCTCGGCCACCTCAGCCGCTGTCCCAGCGCGCTGCATGGGCACAAGCGGTGCCAAATCTTTTGCACGGTTGGGCAGGCCGCCAGAGGCGTGAATGTCGGTGTCAATGATGCCGGGTCGCACCGCGTTGACGCGAATCCCCTCCAGCGCAACCTCTTTGGCCAGGCCGATGGTGAAGGTGTCTATCGCGCCTTTGGCAGCGGCGTAGTCCACATACTGGCCGGGTGCGCCCAGCCGTGCTGCAGCGCTGGAAACATTCACGATTGCACCGCCCGCGCCGCCGAAGCGTGTGCTCATGCGCTTGACGGCTTCACGCGCGCACATGAAGGCGCCAAACACATTGACGGCAAACATGCGCTGCAGCCGCTCAGCGCTCATCGCGTCCACCCGGCTGGTCATGTCCACCACGCCGGCGTTGTTGACCAGAGCCGCCAGCCGACCCAGCTTGGCATCGACTTTCTGGAACATGGCCAGTACGTCGGCTTCCATCGCCACGTCCGCCTGCACCGTGATGGCTGTTCCGCCCCCAGCGCGGATCTTGCGCACCACTTCGTCAGCGGCCAGTGAATTGGCAGCGTAATTGACGGCGACCGCATAACCCTGGCTGGCTGCCAGCAGGGCCGTGGCGGCACCGATGCCGCGCGAACCGCCTGTGATCAAAAGGACTTTGCTCAAAACTGTCTCCTGCGTGTTGTGTTTGTTTGCTATAACAATGTACTTTACCAACTGGAGACGACTCATGGGCCAATTCATTCACCTCACATCGCCTGACGGTTTTGCTCTCCCGGCCTATCTGGCTCAGCCTGCAGGCAAAGCCAAAGCGGCCGTCGTCGTGATTCAGGAAATCTTTGGCGTTAACTCGCACATACAAGCCGTGACAGACCGCTTTGCAGCGCAAGGCTATCTGGCGATTGCCCCTGCCATGTTTGAACGTGTCAAACCGGGCGTTGACCTGGGCTACAACGCGGAGACGATGACAGAAGGCTTTGCCCTGAAAACAGCGGCCACGGACTTGCCCAGCCCCGGTGTGATGCAGGACATACAAGCCGCGGTTGACTACGCAGCCCAGCAGTCTGGCGGCAAGGTCGGCATCATTGGCTTTTGCTGGGGCGGCTTGCTGACCTGGCAGTCGGCCTGCACCCTGAACGGCATCAGCGCCGCCGCGCCCTACTATGGCGGCGGCATGACAGCCGCCGCTGAAGTGGCACGCCAGCCAAAATGTCCGGTGATGGCGCATTTTGGCGAAAAAGACCACTACATCCCGATGGATGGCGTGCATGCTTTTTCTGCCGCGCATCCCGGTGTGACGGTCCACAGCTACGACGCCGACCACGGCTTTAACTGCGACCAGCGAGGCTCGTAGAACGAAGCTGCCGCGACATTGGCCAGAGCCCGCACGCTGGCATTTTTTGCTGAAAATCTGGCTTAAAAAGGGCTAAAAATGCCTCAAAAAACCGATTTTCAGGTATGTTTTAGGCCTCTAGTCCAATGGATACGGGCGCAAGCAGCTCCTGTATTTATAGCGATTGTGCTGCCTGTATTTGTGACGGTGCAAGCCGCTGACTACACTGGCCCGCTGTTTGACGCACACCTGCACTACAACGACGAGGCGACCAACGGGGCACACCCCGTCAGCGATGTGCTGGCACGCATGCAGCGCAGCGGCGTCAAAGCGATTGTCGCGAACAGTCGCCCCAACGACGGCAGCAAGGTGCTGGCGGCGTCCGCTCAGACACGCAAGGCGGGTGTGACGGTCGTGCCGTTCATACGCCTGTACCGTAACCGGGCTGACTACGACAACTGGTTTCGAGACGAAACGATTTATGAGATGGTGCAAGCAGAGTTTGCGCGCGGCGTAACAGGCGACCAGGCCGGACCTTTCAAAGGCATTGGCGAATTTCATCTGTACGACAGCGCCAACGCGAATGGCCCAGTTGCCAAAAAGCTGATGCAGTTTGCCGCCAAAAACAAGCTGGCTGTGCTGGCGCACGTTGACGATACGGCCATTGACCTGCTGATGGCGCACGCGCCTGATGCACGGCTAATCTGGGCGCACACCGGCATTGGCGGCGCATCTGCTGAACGCGTCGATGCACTTTTGAAAAAATACCCGCTGCTGATGGGCGAGCTGTCTTATCGGCCAGGCTTGACCTGCGACGGTGGCAGGCTCGACGCCGGGCCGCCCCAAGGCGAGCAAGCCCCCGCGGGGGGCAGCGAACGACACGAAGTGCGAAAGCGTGGGGGTCCCTATTTGTGCCCCGAGTGGCGCACATTGCTTTTGAAGTACCCGACGCGCTTCATGATCGGCTCAGACACCTGGGTCAACCAGCGCTGGCAGTATTACGAAGAGCTGATGAAAGGCTACCGAACCTGGCTGGGTGACCTGCCGCCAGACGCAGCGCGCAAGATTGGCTGGAGCAACGGGGCGGATCTGTTTGGCGTCAAAAGCAGCAACTGATCAGCGCAAACCATGCTGCTGTAGCCAGGCAAATATTTGAGGCCAAAGCACGGCACCCGCCTGCGATCGAAAGTAACCCATGTGACCCACCTGCGCAACGCCCAGACTGGCAGGCTGCAAGTCAATCGAATCAACCGCTGCATTGGCATAGCCTTTAAAAAACGCATCGCGCGAAGCGGGTGGTGCCCATAAATCATCGGTACTCACCGCCGCGCCAATCGGTATGCGCACATCAGCAAACTTGTCAGTGATGGCCTTGGCTTCGGGGTCGTCAAAAAAGTAATGCGGCAGTGCGCACCAGCGCTTCCAGTCGCGGTACACGCCCATGGGCAGGTCTTCGCCAGCGCCCAGCTTGCTCATGGGGTGGTAACCGTAAAGGCGTGTGCCAATGGGGCCGAGCAGGTTCCACATCGCCCATACCCGGTAGCGTTCGGGGCGCGGCATCCAGCCGTGCCAGCCTGCACCCGCGCCGCACACATAAGCCGCTTGCAACACATTCGGGTTGGGCAACTGGCCAATCGCATGGCCACCCAGGCTGTGGCCCACCAGCCAGACTTTGCCGCGCGCTGCCGCGTAGTCAACCGCAGCAGCCAGGTCTTGTGTTGACCAGTCGGCATACTGCATGTCAAAACCTTTGAGCGTGGCTGGCTTTGAGTCGCCGATACCCCGGTAGTCGGTGGTGACGACGTTAGTGCCGCGTGCCTGCGCAAACTCGGCAAAGCGGCGGTAAAACCCGCGTGGCACGCCAGTGGCACTGGCCATGACGATGAATTGCTCGCTGTCTGCCGGGTAATGGGTTGCGGCCAGCGGGTAGCCGTCTTTTGCCTGGAGCGTGATGTGTCGCGGTGTTGTCATTTATGTTTGGGTGACTATCATTAAGACCATGATTCAACTTCATTACTACCCCAGCACAGCATCGATGGCGCCGCATATCTTGCTGCATGAGCTGGGCATACCGTTTGAACTGCTGCTGGTTGACCGCACGCAAAACGCGCAAAAGATGACGGCCTACCTCAAGCTCAATCCAAATGGCTTGATCCCCGTGCTGACTGACGGCGATTTGATTCTGTATGAAGCTGCCGCGATTTGCTTGCACCTGTGCGACACGCACCCTGCTGCTGGCCTTGCCCCGGCTGTTGGCACCGCAGGGCGTGCGCACTTTTACAAGTGGTTGATGTGGCTGACCAACACCCTGCAAGCCACACTCATCGTGTACTTTTACCCTGAACGCCTGGTTAACTCGGGCAACGAAGCAGGCGCTTTGCAAGTCAAGGCACAGGCTGAAACCAGGGTGGGTGTGCTGCTGGACCAGCTGGATGCCGAACTGGCCAGGCAAGAGCAGATGCACAACGAGCCCTGGCTGCTGGGCGCCAACTATTCAGCCGTCGATATCTATACGCTGATGCTGTGCCGCTGGACGCGCAACTTCGAATCAAAACCCGCCAGAGACAGAAAGCATCTTGGCCTCTACTTGCAGCGCATGCTGGCCCGGCCTGCGGTGGTCAAAGCGTTTGAGGTTGAGGCGTTGGGGCGACCCTGGGTTTGAGGACGTCCACGATACGGCGCAGCCAGGTGTTACCGCCGCGCAGGCGCTGCCCCCAGTGTGCGCATAAAGTCCGCCAGCGTTTTGCCCGTTTCGTGTTGAAAGCCTTCAGTCAACATCTCGCAGCTTTCAATCAGGTCCATCCGAAAGTTGCGAAAGTCTGACCTTGACTCGCACCAGGCGGTCAGCGTCCAGACTTTGCCCCAGTAAAAGCAGCCCAGTGGGCGCACGGTGCGCTGGCTGGCTCTGTTTTGCAGGTCGCGGTAGGTGATCTGTACTTTGCGCTGCGCCTGTACCGCTTCGCGCAGCGCTTGCAAACGCTGGCGTGTAGCGGCGTTAAGCCCCGTCACGGCGTTAACTGGTGCGAATACCGCCTGACTTTCAGCAGCGGCTCGGGCGGCGGTGGGCAGTACGGACAAGATTTTGCTCAGCGCGGCCTCTGCACCTGACGCCAGACCCGCATCCAGCCCGATTTGCGCCACCCGCACCGCAGCAACCAGCGCTTTGGCTTCATCCTCGGTAAACATCAGCGGCGGCAAGTCAAAGCCCACCCCCAGCCGATAACCCACGCCTGCTTCACCCTCAATCGGCACGCCCTGGTGCTGCAGGTCAGCCACATCGCGGTAAATGGTGCGCGAGGTCACGGCCAGGCGTTCAGCCAGATAGGCGGCGGTGCTCAGCCTGCGACCACGGATGAGCTGCACAAGCTGAAAAAGGCGGTCTGCGCGACGCATAAAGCTTGTTTTCAGGCTAGTTTCAGATGCTTATTGTGGGTTTTGATCAATAGATACGGGCGCAAGCAGCTCTGCTATTGATAGCGTATGGGTGTTTCTATTTCTTGATGCCGATATGTACCTCAACCCTGTCAGTGCCCCAATACGCCTCAAAGTCCGTGGCGTAACTGCGCTGCACGTTCGGGTTGCTTTGAAAGTATTGCCACACCACACCCCAGGTTTGCAGCACCGTTTGCGGCATTGGCCCCGTGGCGCTGAAAACCAGATAATCACCCGCTTGCAGCGCCAGTTGGCTATCAGGCTGTGTCACCGCCACCCCAGCCGTCACATCAAATGCGCCCATGTAGTCAGACTCGTAGCCCGAATACACGCCGTAGACGGGTGAGTCTGGCAGCTTGTTGGGTAGCGAATCCAACAAACCTTCGCTGAAAAACCGCCCCCACAGCCCCGCGATTTTGCCGGTCATCGGGTTGAATTCTGCGGCGTTGGTGGTGCGCACGCTGATGCCTGAGATGGGTATCGGCTTGGCAAGGCTTTGGCGGGTGGGTTGCATGATGGACTCCTGTTGAATCGGCTCATCACTTTACAGCGGTGGTTTGAAGCCCGGCTTGAATCAAGCCAGTGCGTGCAGGCCAACCCGGTTGCCATCCAGGTCGGTGATGTGTGCAATAAAACCCAGGCCGGGCGGCAAGGCCTGGCGCGGCATGGCCATCTGCCCGCCAGCCTGGATGCTTCTGGCCAAAGCAGAATCAAGTGATGGCGAGGCATCCAGATAAACCAGTGTGCCCGCTGTGCCTGGCTGCGGGGCAGTGGGGCCACACAGCACCGCGCCGCCGGTGCCGCCAGCGGGGTCATGGGCAAACACAGCGCCCTGTGATGGCCCCATGTTTTCAAGCTGCATTTTGTGGCCTAAAACCGCTTCGTAAAAAGCAGTGGCCTTGGCCAGATTGGTTGTGCCGATTTCAAACCATGTGATGGCGTTTTTCATGAATGACTCCTGAGTTGTTAAAGGAGCCTTGATCATGCTGGGGGGCTACTGACAGCGTGGTGTCAGCAGGGTTTAAGTCAAAGCCTCATCCAGTACCTCAACCCAATGCCGTACCGGCGTGCCCGTGCCGCTTTGGAGGTGCGTGATGCAGCCAATATTGGCTGAAACGATGACCTCGGGCTTCATCTCGCTCAGGTTGCCCAGCTTGCGGTCACGCAGCGCATAGGACAGCTTGGGTTGCAATACCGAGTATGTGCCCGCAGAGCCGCAGCACAGGTGCGCTTCACAACTCGCGGTTTTGACATTAAAGCCCAGCGCACCCAGGTGTTTTTCAACGCCGCCACGCAGTTGCTGGCCATGCTGCAAGGTGCAGGGCGGGTGAAAAGCGATTTGCCCCGACTTTACTGAAACCTTGTCACGCAGGACATCGACCAAATCTGGCAGCAACTCGCTCAAGTCGCGTGTCAATGCGCTGATGCGTTCAGCCTTGGCGGCGTAAGCTGGGTCATCCCGCAACACATGGCCGTAGTCTTTGACCATGCTGCCGCAGCCTGAAGCGTTCATGACGATGCTTTCGACGCCAGCTTCCACATGCGGCCACCACGCATCAATGTTGCGCCGCATCTCGGCCTTGCCGCCGTCGTGGTCGTTCAGGTGGAATTTGACCGCGCCGCAGCAACCGGCTTTTTTGGCCACCACCACCTGTAGGCCAGCCGCGTCCAGCACCCGCACCGTGGCGGAGTTGATGTTGGGCGACATCGCGGGCTGCACGCAGCCTTCGAGCATCAACACCTTGCGCGCGTGGCTGCGGGTGGGTGTAGAACCTGTGGCTTGCTTTGCAGGTACTTTGTTTTTAAGCGACGCGGGCAGCAAGCCGCGCACGGCCTGGCCCATCGCCATGGCGGGTGCAAACAGCGGTGACGGCAAGCCTTCCTTGAGGGCCCAGCGCACTGTTTTTTCAAGCATCGGCCGTTCAACCCGCTCATCCACCAGCTTGCGGCCAATGTCGATCAGGTGGCCATACTCAACACCGCTGGGGCAGGTGGTTTCGCAGTTGCGGCAGGTCAGGCAACGGTCTAAATGCAACTGGGTTTTGCGGGTGGGTAGTTCACCTTCCAGCACCTGTTTGATGAGGTAAATGCGGCCACGCGGGCCGTCCAGCTCGTCGCCCAGCAGCTGGTAAGTCGGGCAGGTGGCCGTGCAAAAGCCGCAATGCACACACTTGCGCAAAATGGCTTCAGCCGCCAGGCCGTCGGCAGAGTTTTTGAATTCAGGGGAGAGGTTGGTTTGCATGTTTAGAACGCCCCGTACATGCGGTGCGGGTTAAAGACGCCTGCCGGGTCAAATTCACGCTTTAACTCGCGGTGAATGCGGTCCAAAGGTGATTTTAAGGCATCAAATCGGTCTTTAACGCCCTGTTGACGGGCGCAAGCAGCTATAAATAATGTAGCGCCCCCACCTGCGGCCTGAGCCAGTGCGCGAAGCTGCGCACCTTGCGATGCATCCGCCCGAACCCAGCGCTGACCGCCATGCCACTCAATGAAAGGCGAGTCAGGCAAGTCAAGCACCGGGGTGGCTTGCGGCACAGACAAACGCCACAGGTCTTGTGCGTCTTCACGCGATTTAAACCACGGCAACTGCAGGTCACGGCAAATCGCCCAGTCTGCGGCGGCTTGCTCATTGGGCAGTCTCTGGCCGCCCAGCCTGGCGCAGGCTGATTCAACCGCTGCCACCGCACCACGCAAACGCAGGTAAAGCGTGCCAACGCCGTTGTCATCAAGCCAGCAACTGGCGTTCAGCGGCAGCGGCTGACCACCCCAGGTGTTCAGTTGCTGGAGCGCCTGGGCTTGGCCCATTTCAAACTTCAGGGTCGCCTCCAGCGGCGCTATTGGCAACACTTTCAAGCTCACTTCAGTCAGCAGCCCCAGCGTGCCCATGGCACCGACCATCAGGCGAGACACGTCATAGCCCGCCACGTTTTTCATCACCTGCCCGCCAAAGGTCAAATGCTCGCCTTTGCCGTTGATAAGTTTGACACCCAGCACAAAGTCACGCACAGCACCTGCACTGGCACGCGCCGGGCCACTCAGGCCCGCAGCCACCATGCCACCTACAGTTGCGTTGGCTGAAAAGCGCGGCGGCTCAAATGGCAGACACTGGCCTTGCGCCAGCAGCAGAGCCTCAAGCTCAGCCAGTGGCGTACCTGCCAAAGCCGTCACCACCAGTTCGCTTGGCTCGTAACTCACCACGCCATTCAGTGACGAGGTGCCCAGCAGCTCACCTTCTAGCGTCTCGCCATAAAAGTCTTTGCTGCCGCCCCCGCGAATACGCAAGTGACTGCCGGAAGCAGCGGCCTGGCGTACCCGCTCAGCCGTTGCAAGAATGAAGTCGATATCTGTAGCCATACCCTATGGTACGCGGCACACGGCAGAGTCGGGTTGAATTTTTTGAACGGGGTTTGTTCGGTTTTTTGATATTTGGGATTGAATCTAAAGATCCAGATGTGCGCCGCGCTGGCGAAGCCACTCTTTTCGCTCACGGTATTGCGGCAGAACTTTGTCCACCTCATTCCAGAATGCCTCTGAATGGTCGCGGTGGCGCATGTGGCACAGCTCATGCACAACGATGTAGTCAATCACCGTCAGCGGAGCCATCAGGCATTTCCAGTGAAAGTGCATGGCACCACTTGGCAGGCAGCTGGCCCACCGGTAACCCAGATCCTTTACCTGTATCGCGCCTGGCTGTACGCCCACTCGAGGCGCAAAGTGACTGACCCGCTGCTGAATGCGTACAAGCCCCTTTTCTTTATAAAACTGCTCAAAAGCAGCCTGAGCCTGATGACCACCTTGTTCCACCAAAGAGCGCAGCAATTGAAAACGCCCATCTTTAAGCTTGAGCGACTCAGTCTGTTTGTCTACCATCGACAAACGGTAGCTGCTGCCAAGGTATAAAAATGACTCGCCATTGACCCATTCCCGCACAATGCGGGTGGCATTCAAGTCGCGCCACTCTGCCAGGTTGCGGTAGATCCACATGCGTTTTGAAAATACCGTTTCGTCCGCTTGTTCGGGCGTCATGCGCAGGGGCGGGCGTACCCGAACCACGCCGTCGCGCTCAATCACAATGTCCGTTGTTTGCCGGTCCGCACCAGGCAGCAACTGGTACTGAATGTCTTGAACCTGGCGCACTTGGCCAGCTTGCAAATCAGCGGCTGGCATGCGCATCCTTTGTCAAGCTGGCTGCCATCAAAGCATCGTGGCGGTTCTTGGCAAGCTTCATCACCTCTACAGTCACGCGTTCACGGTTGGTTTTAAGTTCAGTGATACCAGCTTTTGAAATTTCAGTTTTGATAGCACCACGCACGCGCTTTTGCTTGTCTGCATTGATCCAGAAGTCAAGGCTACCGATAGCGTCTTGCAGCAGGCCAACCAGTCGCTCCATCAATATTTTCATGGCCGTCTGGTCAGCTTCGGGCACAGCGCCTTGGGCAAAACCGGCTTGCACGATGTGCTCATAAAACGTCGTCGCTTCACGGCTCATGCCGCTTTCACCTGCCGTGCGGCCTGCCAGCGCCTCACCTCGCAGCTCAGCCAGCTTTTCGGCCAGCAAGTCCCATTGGTCATGATGCTTTTCTATCAGCGCATCAACTTTGGCCGACAGGCTTTTAAAAAACGCCGGGTCTTCATCATGGTGAACCGTGCAGTGCTTGCGTAGGGCGTGTTCCATTTCGCTGGCCTTGGCTGCTGCGCTTTTGCCCGCATGCGCAGTCAGCTTGTCCATAAAGTCAGGTGCCAGCAGCTCCACGGGTTCTACCTTGGGGTTGATGCCCAGGCTGATCAAATGCGCGTTGATCAATGCCTTCACTTTTTCGCCTGCATCGCCAAAATTCAGACTGGTGTCTTTGTAGCGCTCTTTAGTAACCGCCAAGATGTAGCCAAATCGCCGGACTGGTACGCGGTAAGGCTGCGCTGATGCATGCGGCAAAACGATGTCCATGCTTATCAAAAATTTCTTGAGGTACACATCAAAGTCAGCGCGGTGCTTTTCGTTCTTGAGTGCAGAGACCGCCGTATCGACCACTGCAGCGTCCGCATCCAGTCCAGGCAGTTCACCGTTCACGAACTGTTTGATTTGCTTGACGCCCAGGCTCTCAAAATGCTGTAGCAAGCGCTGGTAACGCTCCTGCAACACAGGCAGCTCAGTGCTGATATTTTGCAGGCCACTTTGCAGTTCTTGCAGCTCATCACTGGCGGCGTAAATCGTCAGCGCCTCGGTCAAATGGTTGGCCAGGCCAATGTAGTCCACGATGTAGCCACGTTTTTTGCCTTTTGAGACCCGGTTGGTTCGCGCAATGGCTTGCAACAGGGAATGCTCGCGCAGCTTTTTATCGATGTACATCACCTGCTCAATCGGTGCATCAAAGCCGGTCAGCAGCATGTCGCAAACAATTAAAAAAGCGATGCCGGTGTTGCCTGCGTCTGGGTCCACCCAGTCAAGCGGCTTGCAAAAATTATTGACCGCGTTCATGCGTGCCGCCTCTTTGCGCGCCAGCGTAACGAATGCTGCTTCGTTGGTCCCGTCTGATGAAATGATGACGGCCGTTTTCAAAAACTTCAGCTTGGCCAGCAGCGCCGCGTCGGGCGTGGCTTTCATCTCTTCGCTGGCAATTCGCTCCTTCAGCGCCGCCCGTATGCCGTTTTGGTAACGAATACACGCCAGCTTTGAGTGGCACACCACCTGCGCCTTAAAGCCGTTGGGCAAAATGTTGTCAACATAGTGCCCCACCAGGTCCTTGGCGATGGCATTGATGCGGTTTTCAGCCTCCAGCAAATCGCCGGTTGCACCGTATTTCTTTTTGATGACCAGCAGGTCTTCTGCACTGCGCTCTTTGAACAAGTCTTCAAACGCGGTGTCAAAGGCATGCTTTTCATTGAGGGCGGTATCTGCCGTTTTGCCTTCGTACAAAATTTGCAGCGTCACCTCATCGTTCACAGCGTCCATCAGGCGATAGGTGTCGATGTACTCGCCAAACCGCTTGTGTGTTTTGCGCCCGGCATGCCGCTCGGTGATCAGTGGCGTGCCAGTAAAGGCAATGCGCGTGGCGTTCGGAAAGGCCTCAAACAGGTTGTCGCCCAGGTCCGAGCCCTGGGTGCGGTGCGCCTCATCGACCAGCATGATGATGCGCTCTGACGTATTGACAGCGCCAAACGTTTGCGCACTGGGCATGGCCAGGTAGGTGCCCAGCGCCTCGGCCACGGTATTGGTCAGGGTTTCCTTGCGCTCCTGGAATTTATGAACCATCACCATGTTGACGTCAGAGCTGTCAGTGCCGAGTTGCCTGCGCAAGTCAGCGCGGGTTTCAATCACGTTCACCTTGGCACCTATCAGCTTGGCTGTTTCACCCAGCTGCTCTTCCAGGCCTTGCCGGTCATTGACCAGCACAATCTTGTAGTCGTTCAAGTCACTGCTGGCGCGCAGCATGCGCGCCAAAAACACCATCGTCAGCGACTTGCCCGAGCCTTGCGTGTGCCACACCACGCCACTGCGCTCTGCGCTGCTGGCACCCGTGCGCAAGCGGTGCAAAATTTTGGCGGCAGCGCGGTACTGCTGGTAGCGGCACACCACCTTGATGCGTGGCCCGCTGTCTGTATCCATCAACACCGTGCTGGTACGCAAGATGTGCAGCAAGTTGGTCGGGGTCAGCATGCCTGCCACCAGCCGCTGCTGTGCATTCATGCCATCCATGGCAGCGTCGTCCTGCGGGTAAAGCGTTTTCCAGTCGTAAAAATGCTCTTCGCCAGAGGTGATGGTGCCGTAGTCTGCCTGAAGCCCACAGCTGCGAATCAGCAGCAAGTTGCTATGAAACAGCCGTGGCTCCCCCTCGCGCAAGCCCGCTGCGGCTGTATCTGGCCGCTTGTTCATGTAGCGTTGCAACTGCACAAAGGCTTCAGCCATCGGGTTGGCACAGGTTTCTGAACCCTTTTTGCACTCCACCACGCACAGCGGTATGCCGTTCACCAGCAGCACAATGTCGGGGATGATGAACGCCTTCACGCAACCCGGCGTGTCAATGCGGAACTGGTTGATGGCGTGGAACGAGTTGTTCTCAGGATGCGCAAAGTCAATCAGTTGCACTACCGGGTCCGCCTCGCCCGTGGCCTCGTTTACATCCACCTGTGCTTTGAATAGCAGCGCCTGAATGGCCTCGTTGGCTTCCAGCAACGTGCGGTTGGGCTGGCGCAGAAGTTGGCTGCGCAGGTCGTCCAACTGGCGGTTGGCGAGCCATGGCGTGCCGTCGGGCAGAGTGTTGATGCGGCGCACGGCGGTTTCAAACACGCCGGGCAGCAACCATTCGCGGAACGATGCGCGCAGGCTGGCGGCCGGGTCTTGCGGAATGGTGGCACAGCCCTGGTCCACCACTGTCCAGCCCTGGGCGGCGAGTTGCTGCAAGAAGGGGAGCTCGACCTCGCTGTATTCGCTCATGGCTTATTGCCTTGACTGACCATCCACTGGCGGCCTTGGGGCGTGAGACGGTAGCGTTGCTTGCTGCTGCGTGGCATGTCAGGCAGTGTCATTTCAACTAAGCCCGACGCTAGCGCGGGGAGTAAGTAACTTTTGCGGAAGTGCTCTACGTCTTTCAGACCCAGCGCCTGCTGAATCGCCAGGCGTGTTGCCTCGCCTTGCACAGCTCGCAGCACCCGCTGAACTTCCGGGGTGACTTCCGGGGTGACTTCCGGGGTAGGGCGTTTGGCCAGCGGGTGAACCGCCAGCCGCACCACAAAGATCAGGCGTTCTTCATCCGTTTCAAAAACCGGTTGGGGGGAGCCATTGGCAGCCATGACCTTGAGTATTTTGGGTATGCCCGTGGCGCGGCCTTCGGTCAGTTTGAGCTCTTTCAAAAACTCGCCAATGCGCCGGTTGCGGTAGCGCCTGCTCACAGCGCGCCCAGCCCGAAGGTCTTCTAGCCGCACCGACCGGTCTGGCCCCGGGTAGCTCAAAATGGCCAGCTCATCCGGCGTAATGCGTACTTCAACGGGGTCCTGGCTTTCATAGTTGCGGTGATACACCGCATTCACCAGAGCTTCTTCTACCGCGGCAAACGGGAAGTTCCAGACCCGCGTGGCCTCGGCCTGTTGCGGGTGCTTGATTACTGTTTCATGCAAGAAATTGCGCTGAATGTAGTCCAGCGCCTCGCGCGTCATGCGCGCCAGCGGCCCTTTGAAATACTTCTCACCCAACACATCGCCACCCGTGCCCTGGGGGAAGTCCACCACGTCAATCTGCGCACCGGGAAAGAACTGTGTAGGCGTATCACTGAAAAACAGCAACCCCACGTTTTTGGGCCAGGGCGATTCGGTAGGCCCGCCCACCACATTCATCTGCCGCCCCAAAGCCTCAGCCGACAAGCTCGCAGCATCTTCGGCCAACGCACTGCCAACCTCCTGCAGAAACGCCTGCATCAAGGGCTTGGAGAGCAACTCCACCGCAGCTGCCTGGTTGAACCGGTCATCGAACGGCACTTTCGCAGTCAGACTCAGCAGCTCCTGCTCCGCATCGCCTTTAGCCTCCACCGTGCTGCTGTAGCGGCGAATGTAGTGGTGCCAAGTCTTGGTTTTGGCAGTGATGGAGGCCGGTGCCTTGTAGGGGCGGTTCTGCCCACCCGGTGCCCACAGCACCAGCAGGTTGCGGCCCTCCACCAATTCCACGCTCAGCACGGGGAAGTAAGACGGCTGTATCAGTTGGCATGCCGCCAGTAGCTCCTGCTGAATCTTGTCGAGTTGGTTGGCTGCCAAGCCGGTGGGTGGAAAGATGGGCTGGCCGTTGGCGTCGCAGTCTTGACCAATCACCACATAGCCGCCGCCCAGGTTTTCAAAGTCGTTGGCAAACGCGCACAGGGTGCGGATGATGGCATCCGGGTTCCAGCCCGCCTTGTACTCAATACGTTCGCCCTCCACCGTGCGCTGGCGCAGCAGGTCTTGGATATTGATGAGCAGCTTATGGGGCATACGGCATTGTCCTGCGTTCAGAGCGGTTCATACACCCGCACATCTACCGACAAATCACCCAGCGCAGCTTCAATGTGCCCGCGCACAGCGGCCCACGGCAGGCCACCCAAACCAGCGCCCAAGGCGGGCAAAGCAATCGACGGCACGGTGTTGCTGACGAGGAAGCTGCGCAAGTCTTGCAGGCCATCCACCACCCACTCCATGCGCGACGGGTCACGCCAGTGCTGCTTGGTGGGGAAGTTGACCACCCAGCGCGGGCCGGTGAGCTCGCCCGGCTCGGTGACAAACATGCGGCCCGTTTGCACCTGCCCCAGCTTGCAGGCCTGGGCGTAGGCCACAAAGTTGGCCGGGAAGCGCTGCTTGAACTGCAGCGCAATGCCCTTGCCCATGACCCCCACGGTGTTCACCGTGTTGACCAGCGCATGGGCGTCGTCTTCCAGCAAATTGCCGCGCAGGTAAGTAATCACGTTGCGGTCTCCGAAGGCGAGGCGTCCACGGTGACCGGGACTTTGCCGGTGAGCAGGTCTTGCATGAGGCCGATTTTTTGTTTCTTTAACTTGTCTTGCAATCGACGTTCACTAGCAATTTCCAAAGCTACCGAGTGAAGTCTCTTCCCAATCTCAGTTGATTCAGAAGTCTCAGGCGTCGCCACCTGAACATTCCTCACCTTTTCAATTCCTAGAGCGGGCTGTGATGTCGTGTTTGTGATGTTTGAGATTTGTTTTTCAAACGCCGAGCTGCAAACTGAATAATAAAAATACAGTGCATCAATCTTTGGCTTTAAAAGTATGACGTTTGCGCTCACGGCATAACCGCCAAAAGGGAGCCGCTTTGGTTGTCCGATTGTTCCAATCTTTCCAAAGATAACGTCGCCTGTTTGTATTTCAAAGCGCTGTCTTTGCTTGTCGTAGGCTTCTTTTACGACTTTTCGGCAAGTGTCCAACGAAAGTTCTTGATAGGCATCGAAATCCCCAATCCCGACATAAGGGATGCCGTTGATCGATTCTTGTGGCGTTCGGTGGTCGGGCTGTGCGTCTAGAACGTCAGCGATTTGTTGGAGGGGAAACAAAGACCACTCCCTCGGAATCCACCCAATCGCCGTTTCCTGGTACAGCTCAGGCGCTTGTTTGCGGGGTGGGCGCAGTTGGCCGCTCCCGAGCACGCCGCGGGTGAAGAGGTCGTGCATCAGGCCGGCTTTGATGTACTGGTATTTTTCGATCAGTGCTTCGGTTTGTTCGATAGCGGTGTCGATGGTGGAGAGGATGGCGGCGATTTTTCGCTGCGATTCCTTGCGCTTCGGATACGCAACAGGAAGACGCCTCACCGAGGCTGCATTCAGGTTTGATTGCGTCGTCTGTGAAGTGAATTTATAGACCTCAGGCCTGATATGGAGCAACTGGTAGAAAAGGTATGTCTGATCAATTGCATCCGACTCCTTCAGGGCAATGATTGCTTGACTAGTTGCACAAGTAATTCGATTGATGATTGGCTTGCCAACGGTGGCGTACATCGAATACAGAATGTGCGGCTCTTTGATGAGCCACGCAGCGCTAGTGTTGAGACCAAGCTCGGATAGGTTTTTAATGGTTTTGTCGAGATAGCGCGTTCCATTGGTGATGTCCTCAATAGTGACGAATGGAATTTCGCCGCCGTAATAGGCATCGGTAGTGGCGGTAGGTGTGCCGCCTGCGCGCTGATAAAGCGTGACCGCGCCGACATTCGAGTGAATCCACTCACTCATACCCCAGCTCCACCAAAAACGCCTGTAGCTGTTCTGCAGCCGCATCCCGCTGCGCCTCAATCTGCTTGGCCGTCACCGCGTATTTGCGCCACAGGTTCTCCAACGCAGCCACGCAAGCCCGTTGGTCGGCGCGCAGGTAGTGTTGGAAGTTGGTCAAGAGCACCTGGCCCAGGCGCTGGATGATGATGACGCGGGCCTCGTCGGTGCTGATTTTTTTGCGGGCTTGCTCCACCAGCGCGTCGCGCTTCTCGGTGGTGCTTTTGATGTGGGCTTTGAGGGTTTTGGCCTCATCCTCCAGCGCCTTGTGGCGTTGGAGCTGTGCTTCGATGCGTTCGGCATCTTTGGCAAATGCTTGCCAGTCGCCCAGCGCCGGGTCGCGCTTGGCAGTTTTGGCCATGCCTTTGGCATCTTTGAGTGCCGTTTTGAGTGACTTCACCTCGTCGGCGGGCAACACGCCGGTGTCATCGGTGTCTTCAAAGTCTTCTTCGCTGGCGGCAGCAAACAGGGCTTGCAGTTCGGCCAGGCGGGCGTGCTGCGCTTCCAGCTCGGCCAGCACTTGGGGGAACTGGCTTTGCAAGATGTCGTCGTCGGGTATCAGCTCTGGCCCCCAGCCGCTGGCGGCTATGGATTTGAGGTCAGATGCCAGCAACTGGTAAAAGTTGGCGAATGCGCCGCGCACCTGGTAGCGGGTGAGCAGGTTTTGCGCTGCAAATGTGCGCTCAATACCCTCAAGCAAGGCAGCGCGGACGGCGTAAACATTGCGGTCTGTAGCGTATTGGTTGGTGGCATCGGGGGCTAGCGCTTCGACGATGGGTAAGTTGGTTTGCCACCATGTGGCCAATTGCGTCATGAACTGCGCCTGGCGTTGCTGCACGGCCGGGTGCTGGGCGATGTGGTCGGCAATGGCGCGTTTGTCATGCAGGGCGGGGGTGAAGTCGGCGTAGGGAACGGCTGGATTCCCGCCTTCGCGGGAATGACTGGGACTTTTTAGGGTTGTCCTAGGCAAAAAACAGCTTTCCCGCAGGGCCGGGTAGTTGTGCCAAAAGTGAGCCAGTGCATCCACCTCGCTCACCGGTACGCCACCGTGCAGGTGGGCGCGCACGTCGTGCGGCTCGGGCGGTGGGGCGTTGTCAACATAGCGGCGGATGTTGCAGTTGTAGTCTTCAGCTTTGATCTCGGACACGGGCACGCACCGGGCATAGGCGGGGATGTCAAGACCTGCGCGGTAGGCGTGGACGATTTTGTCGATGTCTTCGGCGCGCAGGTGGTTTTGGGCTTTGCCTTCGCGGTATTCGCGGTCAGCATTGACGAAGAGCACATGGCCGCGTTGCGACGCGCCTGCCTTGTTCAACACCAAAATACAAGCCGGAATACCGGTGCCGTAAAACAGGTTGCCGGGCAGGCCAATGACGGCCTCCAAGTAACCGCTGTCAATGAAGTGTTTGCGCGCCTCGCGCTCTTCGCCACCGCGAAACAACACGCCGTGCGGCATCACCGTAGCCATGCGGCCATCGGCTTTGAGTACCGCCAGCATGTGCTGCACAAACATCAAGTCAGCTTTTTTGCCTTTCTCGGGCATCCACACCGGAAAGCGGCCGGGGAACTGCATGTCTTTTTTGATGTAGTTCTGGCTGAAGGGCGGGTTGGCCAGCACGCGGTCGAAGCGGCGCAGCTGGTTGGTCTCGTCTTTGTGCTGGGGCTCGCGCAGGGTGTCTTGCTGGCGGATGTCGGCATCAGGGATGCCGTGCAGCAGCATGTTCATCTTGCAGATAGACCAGGTGGTGCCCATCTTTTCTTGGCCGAACAGGCGCACGTTGCTGGCGTCTTGGCCTTTCTCGCGCACATAGTCGCGCACCTGGATGAGCATGCCGCCCGACCCTACCGTGGGGTCATACACGCGCATGCCGTCTTGCGGGTCGCAGATTTCTACGCAGATGCGCACCACCTCGGCCGGGGTGTAAAACTCGCCCGCTTTTTTACCTGCGGAGTCGGCAAAGTATTTGATGAGCCACTCATAGGCCGCACCCAGCAGGTCGGGGAATTCAAAGTCGCTGTCTTTGAGCGGAATCTTGTCAAAGTTCTGGATAAAGTCGGCCAGCGTGTCGTCGTCAAGTGTGGTCTGGCCGATTTTGCGGTTGAAGTTGATGGTGCCCTTGAGCACGTCTTGCAGGGCTTCGTGGTTCTCTTCTTCCAATTCCTCCAGTGCCTTGTTGAGCATGGAGCCCACGTTGGTCTTGGTGTGCTTGAGCGCGGGGTGCTGCACCGTGGTGGTGGTGCCGTCTTTCACGACTGTTTCAAGCCACGGGCTGCTCCAGCGGGCACGGGGTGGCACAAAGAAGTATTTGCCGGAGTATTGGTCGCGGTCTTTGAGGTTGATGGCGATGTCGGCTTCGCTCAAACCTGCCGCCTTTCCTTCAGCTTTGATTTGCTCGTGCCGCTCGTCAAACAAGTCGCTGGCCCGCTTGAGGAATAGCATGCCGAAGATGTATTCCTTGTACTCGCTGGCGTCCATGTTGCCGCGCAGCGCATCGCACGCGGTCATCAAGAGGTTTTCTAGGCGGGACAGGGTGAGTTTGGGGGCGGACATAGGGGGCAATCGTACCAAGCACACATGCCGAACAGCCAAGGTTAGGGAGGCGGAAAGCAAAATGGCACTAAAAAGTGCCATTTTTACCGTCAAATCAGGCTCTAGCCCAATGAATAATTGCGCAAGTAGCTATAAATAAAGTAGCGATCTTAAGTGATGAACCAAGCTCAGGCTTGGGCCGCCTTCACCTTCAAACGCCAGGCATGCAGCAGCGGCTCGGTGTAGCCGCTTGGCTGCGCCAAGCCTTTGAACACCAGATCCGTCGCCGCCTTGTACGCCATGGACTTCTCAAAGCTACCTGCCATCGGCAGGTACAGCTTGTCGCCAGCATTCTGGCCATCCACCACGGCAGCCATGCGCTCGAAGGTTTCTTTGACTTCTGCGTGCGTCACCACGCCGTGCAGCAGCCAGTTGGCGATGTGTTGGCTGCTGATGCGCAGGGTGGCGCGGTCTTCCATCAGGCCGATGTTGTGGATGTCTGGCACTTTGCTACAGCCCACGCCCTGGTCAACCCAGCGCACCACGTAGCCCAAAATGCCTTGGGCGTTGTTGTCGAGCTCTTGGGCTTTTTCTGCTGCGCTCCAGTTGGGCGTGGTCGTCACCGGGATTTGTAGCAAGGCGTTCAAGGTGTCGTTGCGCAGCTTTTTGGCGTCTAGCTTTTTGACCGCTTTTTCCATGTCTTTTTGCACCTTGCTAACCTTGACCTGGTGGTAGTGCAGGGCGTGCAAGGTGGCGCCTGTGGGGCTGGGCACCCAGGCGGTGTTGGCACCAGCCAGGGGGTGGCCGATTTTTTGCGTCATCATGGCGGCCATCAGGTCGGGCATGGCCCACATGCCTTTGCCGATTTGCGCTTTGCCGCGCAGCCCGCAGGCCAAGCCGACCTGCACGTTGTTTTTCTCGTACGCTGCAATCCAGGTGCTGCTTTTCATGTCCCCCTTGCGGATCATCGGGCCGGCCTGCATGGCGGTGTGCATCTCGTCGCCGGTGCGGTCCAGAAAGCCGGTGTTGATGAAGGCCACGCGCGAGCTGGCGGCGGCGATGCAGGCCATCAGGTTGGCGCTGGTGCGGCGCTCTTCGTCCATGATGCCGAGCTTGACGGTGCTGTTTTTCAGGCCCAGCATTTTTTCAACCCGGCCAAACAGCTCGGCGGCAAACGCCACTTCAGCCGGGCCGTGCATTTTGGGTTTGACGATGTAGACGCTGCCTTTGCGTGAATTTTTAACCCCCGGCTTGCCTTTGAGTTTCAGGTCGTGCATGGCGATGGTGGTGGTGACCACTGCGTCCAGAATACCTTCGGGAATTTCTTTCGTTGTGCCATCAGCCGCTGTGTAGGTGATGGCCGGGTTGGTCATCAAGTGGCCAACATTGCGCAAAAACATCAGTGAGCGGCCATGCAGCACCACCGGCTTTTTGCTGGTGGCGGATGTATAGATACGGTCGGCATTCAAGCCGCGCGTGAACGTTTTGCCGTCTTTGGTCACGCTTTCTGTCAGCGTGCCCTGCAACATGCCCAACCAGTTACTGTAGGCCAGCACTTTGTCGTCTGCATCAACAACGGCGACGGAATCTTCCAGGTCAAGAATGGTCGACAGCGCGGCCTCCAGAACCAGGTCGCACACGCCTGCGGGGTCGGTTTTGCCGATGGGTGTGGCCGGGTTGATTTGAATGTCCAGGTGCAGGCCGTTGTGCTGCAGCAGCACCGATGTTGGCCTGGTCATGTTGCCCTGGTAGCCAATGAATTGTTTGGCATCCACCAAGCCGGCGCTCTTGCCGTTTTTGAGCTTGACGGCCAGCTTGCCAGCGCGCACGCTGTAGCCGACAGCATCAACATGCGAGCCGCTGGCCAGCGGTGCGGTACGGTCCAGCACGTAGCGCGCGTATTCAATCACTTTGGCGCCGCGCTTGGGGTTGTAGCCGCCTTTGCCAGGTGCGGCTTTTTGACAACCATCGTCTTCGCTGATCACATCTGTGCCGTACAGCGCGTCATACAGGCTGCCCCAGCGGGCGTTGGCGGCGTTCAGGGCATAGCGTGCGTTCAAAATCGGCACGACCAATTGCGGGCCGGCTTGCTTGGCCAGCTCTGCATCGACGTTGTCGGTGGTGGCTTTGACTTTTTTAGGTGCAGGCACAAGGTAGTTGATGTCGGTCAAAAACTTTTGGTACGCCTTCATGTCACTGACCGGGCCGGGGTTGGCCTTGTGCCACGCATCCAGCTCGGTTTGCAGGTGGTCTCGCTCGGCCAGCAGGGCAATGTTTTTCGGGGCCAGGTCGGCCACGACGGCATCAAAGCCTTTCCAGAAGTCAGCGCTAGTGACGCCGGTGCCGGGCAGTACTTTGCTTTCAATGAACTGGTGCAGCTGGCTGGCAACTTGCAAGCGGTGAATGGGTGTCATGGCGGGTTTTGTTGTGGCGGTGGCATTCATCAAAGGTCTCCAAAAAGTTCAAACATCAATCGACGGGAATGGCGTTACTTTATTCGATACGCTGCGGTGCTTGGTAAGCTCTGCGCATGTGCCCACCCGCGCCACCCAGCCCGATGCCCGAAGAATTGCCGGCAGCACTGCCTTTGGCCGGGCTGCGGGTGATTGAGTTCAGCCACATGGTGATGGGGCCAACCTGCGGCATGGTGCTGGCGGATCTGGGGGCGGAAGTCATCAAAATTGAACCTCTGGCGGGCGACAACACGCGCAACCTTCTTGGCTCTGGCGCTGGATTTTTTGCCATGTTTAACCGCAACAAAAAAAGCGTCGCGTTGGACCTGCATACGCCTGATGGACTTGCGGCTGCGCACAAGCTTGTCGCCACCGCCGACATCGTGATTGAAAATTTCAAACCTGGTGCCATGGCCAGACTGGGGCTTGACTACGCCACGCTGTCCAGGCTACATGAGCGGCTGATTTACGTCAGCCACAAAGGCTTTTTGCCCGGACCGTATGACCACCGCACAGCGCTTGACGAGGTGGTGCAAATGATGGGCGGGCTGGCCTACATGACCGGCCGGCCGGGCGACCCGTTGCGCGCAGGCAGCAGTGTGAACGACATCATGGGCGGCATGTTTGGTGCGATTGGTGCGACGGCTGCGCTGGCACAGCGCGCCGTTACGGGCAAAGGGCAAGAGGTGCAGTCAGGCCTGTTTGAAAACAATGTTTTTCTGGTGGCGCAGCACATGATGCAGTTTGCCGTCACAGGCCAGGCCGCCGCGCCAATGCCCAGCCGCATCTCCGCCTGGGCGGTGTATGACGTCTTTACCGTCAAGGGCGGTGAACAAATATTTTTGGCGGTGGTCAGTGACAGCCAGTGGGCAGCGTTTTGTCATGCATTTGATTTGCAATATTTACTGGCGGATCCGCGATTGGTCAGAAACAACGACAGGGTCAGGGCGCGGGATTGGATGATGCCGCTGCTTAGGAGCCACATGAAGCGCTTCAGCGCCCGGGAACTGAGCATTGTGTTTGAGCAGCACAGCCTGCCCTTTGCGCCCATCACCAAGCCTGAAGAGTTGTTTGACGACCCGCATTTAGTGGCTACAGGCGGCTTGGCCGCCTTGACGTTGCCAGACGGCAGGTTCACCCATGTGCCCCTGATGCCGATGACGTTGGGCGGCGCCCGCCCTGGCTTGCGCCTGAACCCCCCAACATTGGGTGAGCACACGGATGACGTGTTGTCGGAACTCGGCTATAGCCGTGAGCAAATCCTGGCGATGAGAAATATCTCAATCGCCAGAACAGATTAACGCGAAGCGGGTGTGGCCGGCATGATGACGACGGTGTCGCCCCCCGTTGCACCTGTGGCACCCGTTGAGCCGGTGGTGCCTGTGCTTCCCGTTGCACCCGTGCTGCCGGTGTAGCCGGTATTGCCGGTATTGCCGGTGCTTCCGGTTTCGCCTGTCGCGCCAGTTGGGCCGGCCGGGCCTGGCACCGTCACAACGGCTGGTGGGGTGATAACCGTGGGTCGGTCGCACGCTGCCAGCGTCAAGGTGGCAAGGGCGATAAGCGCTGCTGGGAGAAGAATGGATTTTTTCATAGGATTTCCTGATTTCGGGTTTTCGGGTTAAAAGATCCGTTTGTCCAGAATGGACATGCGGCATGGCAAAACCCCTTCTAATTTCGACATGCTTACTTTGTACGTTGCCCTTGCAGGGTGTTGCGTAGGCGCAGATCCGCACATTGAGTGAGAACTGGCCTGATTTGTAAGTTACGGTTGCGTTTGCCGAGGCCTTTCATGCCAGCCAACGCCTTCAAAACTCAGGTCGTTGGCGAAACTGGCTCAAGAAAATTACGCCGGCTTTTTGCTTGTGCATTCGTTCATGAAGGCCTTGCGTTCGTCACCATTTTTCTCGTTGGCACTCACATGTCAGATTTTTGTTCTGCTTTGCCAAATCGCTCTGGCTTCCTCGCCAGCCGCATGAGCAGTTACGCCAAAAGCAAGTGCCAAATCAGCAGTCAGCAAAGAGATGAGTTTTTCACCCGAGCGCCATTTTGGCTAGTGAAACGAAAGACCTGGTTTGAATGCCATTTTGAATTCCTTCACACAGCGCGGTGTCCTGCAAGTTCGATGATGGGGCTTGCAGCGCGGGGCAACGTAAAATCCAGTCATGATTTTGATTAAAAATGACTTGCTTGCGGCGCTGGCTGCCGCTCTGGAGCAACTGTCTCCTGGTGCGGGCGACAAAGCCGCCTTTGAATCACCCAAGGTAGCGGCTCACGGCGACTTTGCCTGCACAGCGGCCATGCAATTGGCCAAAAGCCTCAAACAAAACCCTCGCCAGGTGGCCGAGTCTCTGCGCTCGATTTTGCTGACCCAGAGCGCATTTGAGCGCTGGGTTCAAGACGTTGACATCGCTGGCCCGGGGTTTATCAACATCCGTTTGAAGCCCGAGGCAAAACAGCAAACCATTCGTGAGGTGTTGCAAACGGGCACTCAATACGGTGTCAAGTCACACATTGCTGAGCAGTCCATGGTGGTTGAATTTGTCTCGGCCAACCCGACGGGGCCGCTGCATGTGGGTCATGGCCGTCAGGCCGCACTGGGCGACGCGATCTGCAATTTGTTTGTCACCCAAGGTGTGCAGGTGTACCGCGAGTTTTACTACAACGATGCGGGCGTTCAAATCCACACGCTGGCCACCAGCACGCAGGCACGCGCCAAAGGCATCAACCCGGGCGATGCGGCCTGGCCCGAACTGGCTTACAACGGTGACTACATTGCCGACATTGCAGCTGATTTCCTCGCCAAAAAAACGGTCAAGTCTGATGACCGTGAATTCACCGCGTCTGGCGATATTGAGTACATGGATTCAATTCGGCAGTTTGCAGTGGCGTATCTGCGCCGCGAGCAAGACCTGGATTTGCAGGCTTTCTCGGTGCGCTTTGACAACTATTATCTGGAGTCCAGCCTTTACAGTTCTGGCCGTGTTGATGCGGCAGTGGCCAAGCTCAAAGACGCGGGCAAAACCTACGAGCAAGACGGCGCGCTGTGGCTGAAGTCCACCGACTACGGCGACGACAAAGACCGCGTGATGAAAAAGAGCGACGGCACGTACACCTATTTTGTGCCTGACGTGGCCTACCACCTGGCCAAGTGGGAGCGCGGCTTTACCCGTGCCATCAACATCCAGGGCATGGACCACCACGGCACGATTGCCCGTGTGCGTGCAGGCCTGCAGGCGGCCAACATGGGCGTGCCCGCAAGCTACCCAGACTATGTTTTGCACACCATGGTGCGGGTGATGAAGAGTGGCGCTGAAGTCAAAATTTCAAAACGCGCAGGCAGCTATGTGACATTGCGCGACCTGATTGAATGGACGAGTGCGGACGCCGTGCGTTTCTTTTTGCTCAGCCGCAAGCCTGACACCGAATACATTTTTGACATTGACCTGGCATTGGCCAAAAACAATGAAAACCCGGTGTACTACGTGCAGTACGCGCATGCGCGGATCTGCTCGGTGCTGACGGCCTGGGCCGGTGATGAGGCGACGTTGAAAGCCGTCGATTTGTCGCCCCTTGTCAGCCCGCAGGCGCAAGCCCTGATGCTGCTGATTGCCAAGTACCCCGACATGCTGACGAATGCGGCCAATGGTTTTGCGCCGCATGACGTGGCGTTTTACCTGCGCGAGCTGGCGGCCAGTTACCACAGCTATTACGATGCTGAGCGGATTCTGGTGGACGACGAAGCAGTCAAACTGGCGCGCCTGGCGCTGGTGGCGGCCACGGCGCAGGTGTTGCACAATGGCCTGGCAGTGCTCGGCGTCAGTGCGCCCCGCAAGATGTGAATGGACAAAAAATGACCTCCCTCAACAATCAACAGCGCGGCAACACTCTTTTGGGTTTGATCATTGGCGCACTGGTTGGCCTGGGTGCAGCGCTGGCTGTGGCCGTGTATGTGACCAAAGTACCGGTGCCGTTTTTAAACAAAACCCAGCCCCGCAGTGCCGACAGCGACGCCGCCGAGACCAAAAAGAATAAGGACTGGGATCCAAACATGCCGCTGGCGGGCAAAAACCCGGTCAAACCCGCCCCTGCGGCATCGGGCCCGATAGGAACTGCGACGGCTGCGCCACCCACGCCTGCTGCTTCAAGTGCCGTCGCCGGCAAACCCAAGGTGTCGGCTGACCCGCTGGGCGACCTGGCCAAAGCCAAGTCTGAAGCCAAGCCTGACGCTGCCGGCAGCGTCAGCGCTGATCCGTTCAGTTATTTCATTCAGGTAGGTGCTTTTCGTACGCCTGAAGACGCCGAGCAGCAACGCGCCAAACTGTCTTTGCTGGGTTTTCAGGCCAAAGTCACCGAGCATGAGCAGTCGGGTCGTACTGTGTACCGGGTGCGCCTGGGGCCATTTGACAAAAAAGACGAAGCGGATAAAACCAAGGAAAAGCTGGATGCCCAGTCGATTGAAACCGCACTGGTTCGGGTCCAGCGCTGAACTTTATTGAACCCTGGCAGCTCGAACCTTCATCTGTAAATCAATTCAATCAATTTTTTGGAGCTAGACGAATGCAACGACGCGAGTTTTCAATCTCTGCCGCTACCCTGGCCGCTACGGCCAGTTTGTCCATCACCAGCGCTAACGCCCAGGGCCAGCAACCCAAAGATGGCGTTGACTACTTGACCCTGGACAAGCCCGCGCCGACCGAGTCCGCTGGCAAGATCGAAGTGGTGGAGTTCTTCTGGTACAGCTGCCCGCATTGCAACCGGTTTGAGCCTCAGCTTGAGGAATGGGCCAGGAAAATGCCCAAGGATGTGGTGTTGCGGCGCGCGCCTGTGGCTTTCCGGCCTGACTTTGAGCCACAACAACGCCTGTACTTTGTGCTCGAAGGCATGAACAAGGTCGAAGAACTGCACAAAAAGGTGTTCTACGCGATTCACGTTGAAAAGCAGGCGCTCAATACCCTACCACTGATTGCAGACTGGGTTGAAAAGCAGGGCATCGACAAGGCCAAATTTATGGAGGCTTACAACTCTTTCCCGGTGGCAACCAAGACCCGCAAGGCCACACTGCTGCAAGATGCCTACAAGGTTGACGGCGTACCCGCGCTGGGTGTGGCTGGCAAGTTCTATACATCCGGATCAGTGGCACAAACGATGGAGCGCGCTCTGGTTGTGACAGACCACCTGGTTGGCATTGTTCGAACATCCATGCCGGCAGCCAAACCTGCTCCTAAACCTGCATCCCCTAACACCGTCAAGCCAGCTGCGAAAGCCTCGTAATTCAACTGACGCCAACCAAAGTACTTTATTTTTTAATGCGCAAAGTCCTTGCAAAGTTAGCGCCAACGGCCTGGGCTACAACTTGCATGGCTACAATGCTTTTTAAATAAGCAGCAAGATTCGTGCCTTTATGAAAAACCCTTTATTTACAGCTTTCCTCCTCGCAGTGCTGGGCATGAGCCCGGCATGGGCTGAAAACGCCGACCGCGACAAGCCCATGAATGCCGAAGCCGATGCCCTGCGCTATGACGACCTCAAACAGACCAGCGTTTTTACCGGCAATGTGGTGATCACCAAAGGCACCACCATCATTCGCGGTGCGCAGGTTGACGTCAAGCAAGACCCCGAAGGCTACCAGCAAGCCATCGTGATAGCGGCACCCGGCAAGCTGGCCTATTACCGCAAAAAGCGCGAAGGGCGCGACGAATTCATTGAGGGCGAAGGCGAGCGGATTGAATACGACAGCCGACAGGATGTGGTCAAGTTCATCCGCAGTGCTGTGCTGCGGCGTTACAACGGCGCTGTTTTGGCAGACGAAACCACCGGCTCACAAATCAACTATGACAACAAAACTGACGTGTTTACCGTCGATGGCGGTGCACAAAACCGCACCGCCACCAACCCCAATGGCCGTATCCGCGCGCTGCTGTCGCCGCGTGTCGCCGCCTCTGCAGCAGGCGGCCTGGCAGCGGCGTCCACGGCCCCGCCCGCTGTGCTGCGCCCCAGCCCGGCGCTGGGCGTAGACAAGAAGTAAACAGCATGATCGTGGATGATGTACAAAAAGATGGCATGAGCGAGCCTTTCATGCTGCAAGCTGACGAGCCGCCGCATCACGCGCCTGTCAGCCGTCTGGTGGCCACTGGCCTGCAAAAATCTTACGGCAGCCGCATGGTGGTGCAGGATGTGTCGCTGGCAGTTGAAAGCGGCGAGGTGGTCGGCCTGCTGGGCCCCAACGGCGCAGGCAAAACCACGTCGTTCTACATGATTGTGGGTCTGGTGCGCGCCGATGCGGGTGAGATCACGATTGATGGCAACTCTGTTGAACACATGCCGATTCATCGTCGGGCACGCCTCGGCCTGAGTTACCTGCCACAAGAGGCGTCGATATTTCGCAAACTCAATGTAGAAGAAAACGTGCGCGCTGTGCTGGAGTTACAGCTTGACGATGCAGGCAAACCGCTGTCAAAACCTGCAATGGAGGCCAGGCTAACGGCTTTGCTGAAGGATTTGCGGGTAGACCATCTGCGTGATTCCCCCGCACTGTCGCTGTCAGGTGGCGAGCGACGCCGGGTTGAGATTGCGCGGGCACTGGCCACGCAGCCGCGTTTCATTCTGCTGGATGAGCCCTTTGCCGGCATTGACCCGATTGCCGTGATTGAGATCCAGCGCATCATCGGGTTTTTAAAATCACGCGGCATTGGCGTGCTGATCACTGACCACAACGTGCGTGAAACGCTGGGCATTTGCGACCACGCCTACATCATCAGCGACGGTCACGTGCTGGCCAAGGGCACACCGTCCGAGATTGTGAACAATGCCGATGTACGCCGCGTATATTTGGGCGAACACTTTCGAATGTAGCCGCCCTCATGAAGCAGGGCCTTTCTTTACGCTTTTCACAGCACCTGGCGCTCACGCCGCAGTTGCAGCAGTCCATCCGGCTGCTGCAACTCTCCACGCTTGAACTCAGCAAGGAAGTCGAGCAGATGCTCGATGAAAATCCGTTTTTGGAGGTCAGCGAAGACGCCGCCCCGCGTGAAGAGTTTGGCCTGACGCAAACGGATACGCCTGTCAGTCAGGAAATCAAGGAGACGGAATTCGCTCCTGAATCTATAGCTTCTTACACTGATGAAACGGCTGTTGCAGCCTCAAATGACAGTAAAAACGCAGCTGAAAAGAGTCCTGAAGAGTCGACCGAGCCGAAACTTGAAGAAAGCTGGGAAGGCGACGGCACGGTAGAGTCAACGCCCGACGACGGTGAGTGGGGAAACGACGCAGCCCCGCGTAAAAATAATCTGGATGACAGTGATGCTGAAGCCTCAGACCTGGCGGGCGAGCATGAGACATTGCAGGCGCATCTGCACCGCCAGTCGCTGAGCTTGCGACTGTCCGAGATTGATCGGGCTGTGCTGCATTTTCTGATTGAGTCGCTCAATGACGACGGCTATCTGGAAGACAGCCTCGCCTCGCTCAGTGCCGGTCTGGCACAGGATGACTTCGCGCAGGCAGAAGAGCTGGAGCAGCATTTCGCCATGGCCCTCAAATTGCTGCACCACATGGAGCCGGCCGGCGTGGGCGCCCGCAACCTGGCTGAATGCCTGGGGCTGCAATTGCTTGACTGCAAGGATTGCGAAGAAACTCGTGCGGCCATGGCCATATGCCTGCAGCCGATAGAACTGCTGGCCAAACGGGATGTCAAGCGTCTGGCGCAACTCTGCGGTTTTGCCGAGAGCGTGATCAAAGGTGCCATCGGTGTGATTGGCCGGCTCGACCCCAAACCCGGCAGGCGCTTTGTCAATGTTGAGCGCAATGTGGTGGTGCCAGATGTCATCGTCGTCAAGATGGGGCGGGGCTTTAAAGTCACCTTGAACAGTGACGTGATGCCGCGCCTGAAGGTGCAGGATATTTATGCCAATGCCGTCAAGCAGCACAAGGGCGCAAGCGGCCAGGCCTTGCAGCAGCGCCTGCAAGAAGCGCGCTGGTTCATAAAAAACATCCAGCAACGCTTTGACACCATTTTGCGCGTCAGCACCGCGATTGTGGAGCGCCAGAAAAACTTTTTCACGCATGGGGAGCTGGCCATGCGCCCGCTGGTGTTGCGTGAGATTGCCGACGAGCTGGGTCTGCACGAGTCCACCATCTCCCGTGTGACCACTGCCAAGTACATGAACACACCGTTCGGTACGTTTGAGCTGAAGTACTTTTTTGGCTCGGCGCTGGGCACAGAGACAGGTGGAAACGCATCAAGCACGGCAGTGCGGGCACTCATCAAACAGTTCGTTGCAGGTGAAAATCTGAAAAAGCCCCTCAGTGACAACCAGATCTCTGAAATGCTCAAAGAGCAAGGCATCGAATGCGCACGCCGCACAGTGGCCAAATACCGTGAGGCTCTGCGCATTGCACCCGCAAACCTTCGCAAAGCACTATGAACCAACTCCAACTTTTCCTACCCTGCGCCGCGGGCGTTGAGGCGTTGCTGGCCACTGAGGTGCAGCGCATCACGGGCACACAGCCCAAGGCCTGGCGCGCGGGCGTACAACTGGCTGGCTCGTGGCGTGACGCCATGCAGCTCAATTTGCACAGCCGCCTGTCGCAGCGTGTGCTGATTGAGCTGGCGCACAACCAGTACCGCAGCGAGCAAGACCTGTACAACGCCGCCGCCAACGTGGCGTGGGAGATCTGGTTTACCCCCAAGCAGACCTTCAAGGTGGAGATCACGGCCCAGCACAGCCCGCTGACCAGCCTGAACTTTGCCGCACTCAAAATCAAAGACGCGATAGCTGACCGCTTCAGGCACAAGTACGATGACGTGCGACCCAGTGTCGACACCCGCTGGCCCGATGTGCGGGTGTACGTTCATTTAACGGTCGATACCGTCACGGTGTACATCGACACCTCGGGTGAGCCCCTGTTCAAGCGCGGCTGGCGCGAAGACGTGGGAGACGCACCCCTGAAAGAAACACTGGCTGCCGCCATGATCGCCGCCAGTGGCTGGGACCTTCTGGCCAAACAGGGGGTGGCGCTGTATGACCCGTGCTGCGGCTCTGGCACAATTGCGATTGAAGCTGCGCAAATCGCCTGCAACATTGCGCCAGGCATCAACCGCAAGTTCGCATTTCAAAAGTACCTGCCTTACCAAGCCCACGTGTGGGACGGATTGCTGGACCAGGCAGAAGCCTTGATCACCGAGCCCACAGCAGAAGTATTTGGCAGCGACGTGTCGTTCAGGATGGTCGACTTTGCCGAACGCAACGCCGAGCGAGCGGGTGTTGCCAACGCAGTGCAGTTCAGGGGTGGTGACGCGCTGGAGCGTATGCCGCCCGTCGCGTCTGGTGTGATGCTGGTCAACCCGCCGTATGGCGAGCGGATTGATGTGGCTGGCGCAGCGGGTGCGCCAAAACGTACGCAGTTTCAGGGTCAGGTGATCGACGAGTTTGGTTTGCCCGTACAAGTCAGCACCGCGCATGACCAACCCAAAGGCCGTGAACTCGCGCAAACCGACAGCGGCGAAGATGCGTCAGATTTCTTCCCCAAACTCGCTACCCACTGGAAGAAAAACTACGCCGGCTGGACAGCCCACGTGCTGACACCCGACTTGAAGCTACCCAGCAAAATGCGCCTGAAAGAATCCCGCCGCGTGCCGATGTGGAACGGCCCAATTGAATGCCGGCTGTTCAGGTTTGACATGGTGGCCGGGTCAGCGCGTGGCAAGCCCGCTGACCGCAGCGAACTGAATTGAACACAGAAGTCACAAGCAAGCCCAATCCAGCGGGCGCCGCTCAACCGGCTTTGCCGGGGCACAAGGCGCCGTCCCCGGAGGGGAGAGGGAGCGACACGAAGTGCCGGGCAACAGGGGGGGCGTCAGTTGTCCTGGACACCAACATCGTCCTGGATGTCTTCGTCTTCAACGACCCAGCCGCCGAACCCATCCGCCAAGCACTGGCTAACAAAGAGATTGACTGGCTGGCCACCCAAGCCATGAGGGGCGAACTGGCCCGAGTGCTCGCCTACCCCAAAATAGCAGTCCGCCTGACCTTCTACAAACTCAGCGCAAATGACGTACTCGCCAGGTTTGACCAGCACGCCCACATCGTCGCAGCAGCCCCCAAAGCCAGCGTCACTTGCCGCGACGCAGACGACCAAGCATTCATCGATCTGGCCGTGCAGCACCGTGCACTGCTGTTGAGCAAGGACAGACATGTCATTTCGATGACAAAAAGGCTATTAGCCCAGGGAATACGCGCGCAAGCAGCTATGTAATACATAGCATGCAAGTTGCAGAAATTGCATCAAAGGTTGATGTGAATCAATAGCGCCATGCGCGCCTCGCAGTAAGCTCAATGGTCTCTTTATTTGGGCTCCCAGATGCAAGCAGTTCTCGCTGACGCCATTCCTCAGCGCAAAATTATTCGTGCATGGCTTGCGCCAATCACCCGCAAAAACACCGCCTATGCGCTGGCGCTGGTTGCGTTTGACCTGGCAGCTTTTGCGCTGCTACTTGCCGCTGCCGTGCTGCTGCCACACCCTGCGTTGCAACTGCTGGCTGGGGCGCTGGCGGGTTTGGTGATTGGGCGGCTTTTTATATTGGGCCACGACGCATGCCACCAAAGCTTTACACCTCACCGCAGGCTCAACCGCTGGCTGGGACGGCTGGTGTTCATGCCGTCGCTCACTCCCTACAGCTTGTGGGACGTTGGTCACAACGTGGTGCACCACGGCTATACCAATCTCAAAGATTTTGATTTTGTGTGGCAGCCGTTGTCACTTGACGCCTACCAGCGCCTGCCCGCATGGCGCCAACGGCTGGAGCGCCTGTACCGCAGCGGCTGGGCGCCGTGGCTGTATTACGCGCTGGAGATCTGGTTCAAACGCATGCTCTTTCCGTCTGCGCAGTTTATGCCCACACGCCGCGCTGTCTTCACCGCTGACGGTGTGCTCGTCAGCGGCGTGGCGGCGGTTTGGGTGGCGGCTCTGGTGGTTGCTGCGTTTGCCACCGGGCAATCGGCGCTGTGGCTGGTGGCGGTGGGCTTTGTCCTTCCGCAACTGGTCTGGAACGCCTTGATAGGTTTCGTCGTCTACGTTCACCACACCCACACCAGCGTGGCCTGGTACAACAACAAAAGCGACTGGTCAGCGGCCAGCCCGTTTGTCTCAACAACCGTGCACCTGACATTTGGCAAGGGCGTGGGCGCGTTTTTGCACAACATCATGGAGCACACGGCGCACCACGTCGACATGGGTGTGCCGCTGTACCGACTCAAAGCAGCACAGGCGCTGCTTGAAGCCAGGCTGCCGGGGCGCATCATCATTCAGCCGTTTTCCTGGGCCTGGTACTTCGGCACAGCCCGAGCCTGCAAGCTCTACGATTTTGAGCAGCGCTGCTGGACCGACTTTGACGGAAAGTCAACGAGCTCGGTTTTAGGTGATAAATCGGCGTTCAATCCAGTGAATACGGGCGCAAGCAGCTAGATTATTTATAGCGCTTAGTGTCCCCGTCCAGATCAACATCACCCCATCAATGATGATGCCCGTGCTCGCCGTGCACGTGCTGGTGGGCGATTTCTTCTTCGCTGGCTTCGCGCACGCTGATGACCTTGATGGCAAAGCGCAGCGCCTTGCCAGCCAGTGCATGGTTGCCGTCCAGCAGCACGGTGTCGCCTTTGATTTTCATCACGTTGAAAACCGTCATTTGCCCATCATCGCCACGGCCTTCCAGCTGGCCACCGACTTTCACGCCAGGCGGGAATTGCTTTTTCGGCAGGCTGCGCAGCAGGCCTTCGTCGTACACGCCAAAGGCGTCTTCGGGCTGCAGCTCCAGCGTGACCTGGTAGCCGCTTTCTTTGCCTTCAAGCGCTTCCTCAATTTTCGGCAGCGTGTTGCCGTAGCCGCCGTGCAGGTACACACTGGGCTCTTTGCCGTCTTCAATCATCTTGCCTTGCAGGTCAGTGACCTTGTATTGCAGGGTCACGGCGGTATTTTTGTCGATTTTCATGGTGTTTTCAGTCTAAAACAGGGTGTTTTCAGGTATCAAATCGGCCTCTAGACCAATCAATACGGGCGCAAGAAGCTATGAATAGTATAGCGCTTGTTACGCTGTCTGGCGCAAGTGCCAGGCCTTGGGCCGGGTGAAGGTTTGAATGCCGTAGCTCGACAATGTTAGCCCGACACCAGAATCACCATAACCACTCCACGGCAGTCGCGGGCTGACGCGGTCGCAGCAGTTCCAGTACACACTGCCTGCGTTAACCTGTGCCAGCAGTGCCTTGGCGCGTGCTTCATCGGGTGAAAAGATGCCCGCCGTCAGGCCATAGCGGGTGTCGTTCATCAGCACTACCGCCTCAGCGTCGCCCGTTACCTTTTGTATTCCGATGATGGGGCCAAAGCTTTCTTCCTGCATCAATGCCATCGTGTGGTTGACGTTTGAAAAAACGGTAGGTGTGTACCTGTTGCCCGGGCCAGGCAAGCGCCGGCCACCCAACAGCAGCGTTGCACCTTTGGTTTTGGCGTCTGCCACTTGAGCGTCCAGCACATCAAGCTGCGGCGCTCGTGTGATGGCGCCGATATAGGTCGCATCATCCATTGGCTCACCGACTTTGAAGGTTTTAACAACCTCCACAAAGGCGGCTACAAACGCATCGTAAATCTTCTCGTGGACGTAAATGCGTTCGACCGAGCAGCAGCTTTGCCCGGTGTTGTACATCGCACCATCGGCCAGTGACGCAGCTGCGTTTTGCACGTTGGCATCCTCGCAAATATAGGTCGGGTCTTTGCCGCCCAGTTCCAGTTGCAGTTTGATCAGTCGGGGGCCGAGTGCTTGCGCAATTTTGACCCCAGTGGCATGCGAGCCGGTAAAAAATAGGCCATCGATCTTCTGCGCCAGCAAGGCAGCGCCAACGTCAGCGCCACCAACAAGCGTTGCGAAAACATCTTTCGGCACACCCGCAGCGTGCAGCAGTCGCGCTATGGCCAGGCCCGTCATGGCCGCGTATTCAGACGGCTTGTAGAGCACGGCGTTACCGGTCAGCAGCGCCGGGATAAACACATTGCCGCCGACGAACCACGGGTAGTTCCAGGCAGAAATATTGGCCACCACCCCGAGCGGCGTGTGCTCAATCTGCTCCGTCATACCGCCGTCGGCAAACACGGTTTGTGTGGCAGTGCTGGCATCTACCTCAGCCAGAAAAAAATCAATGCGGCCCAGCAAACCATTGAGCTCGTTGCGCGACATGCTGATGGGCTTGCCGGTCTCGCGCGTCATGATGGTGGCCAGCGCGTCCAGCTCAGTCACGATGCCAGTACGAAAGCGGCTGATGCAGGCTTTGCGTTCAGTCATCGGCGTTCTAGCCCAAGCGGCTTGCGCAGTGCACGCAGAGAAAGATTTGCTCGTAACGGATGCCGCGCCATCAGCAGGCAGGGTGCTGATCAATTCGCCAGTTGCGGGGTTAAAAACGTTCAAAGAGTTCATGGTGAAGTGGTCGATTTTGTTTGGCGGGCGGCGTTCAAGAAATCTGCCAGTAGCGGCGCATCGTCAAGCGTGCCCAGCTCGGCGCTGTGAAACTCGGGGTGCCACTGCACCGCTGCGATATAGCTGGGCCCGGTATGGCGAATGGCTTCAATCACGCCGTCGTCAGGGCAATGTGCTTCAGCCACAAAGCCCTCAGCCAGCTGCTTGATGCCCTGGTGATGAATGCTATTTATTTTGTAGCTGCTTGCGCCAGTAAACAGGGCGCTAAGACGTGTTCTTGGTACTATTTCAAGAGTGTGAAAGTGTCTGTCATAGGCTTGGCCATCGCGGTGCAAGCGTGAATCTGCCAGTTGCGTGCTGATGTCCTGGTACAGCGTGCCGCCAAAAGCCACGTTGATCAACTGCAGGCCCCTGCAAACCCCAAACACCGGCTTGCCAGCTTTGACAAACGCGTGTACCAAAGCTTGTTCGTACTCGTCCCGAATGCGGTCGCCGTGCCATGCCTCATGCAAGGGCTCTTCACCGTAGCTGCCCGGCCATACATCTGCGCCGCCGTGCAATACCAAGCCGTCTAGCCATTGGGCATAGTCGTTGACGTCAATATTGCCTTGCGCCGCGCTGCCCATCGGCGAAGGCACCATGACAGGCAACGCGCCACCCGACATGACCCAGTGCGCCATCGACTGCTCTACGTACTGCAGGGTTTTAAAGGCAAAGTTGGTGCGGGTACTGTCCGGGTGCATGAAGCAGGCACTGATGCCGATTTTGAGTTTGCTTGCCATCGTTACAGGGCTGCCTTGAACAGCGCCTCAAAGTCGCTTGCTGTGCATGGTCGTGGATTGGTTTGGTGGCAAATGTCCGCCGTCGCAATTTCAACCAGGCGCGGGATTTGGGCTGCCGTCACGCCATGCTTTGACAGCGGGCCAACAATGCCAAGGCTTTGTTTAAGTTGCTGTAGCCAGCCGACAAAAGCCTTGCCGCCGCCCGCCACACCACACACATGCGCCAGCTCGTCAAACTTGGCAGGCACAGCCTCGTAGTTCCAGGCCAGTACGGTGTCAATCATCAGCGCATTGGCCAGGCCGTGGTGCAAGTCACACACCGCACCCAGCGCATGGGCGCACGAATGCACCGCGCCCAGGTCTTTTTGAAACGCAATCGCGCCCATCATTGACGCCATCATCATGTCGCCTCTGGCTTGCAGGTTGTGGGGCTCTTTGTAGGCGGTCAGCAAAGCGGCAGCGGCGATGCGCGTACCTTCCAGTGCAATGCCATCACACAGCGGGTGATGGGCAGGCGACAGGTAGCTTTCAATGTTGTGTGTCAGCGCGTCCATACCGGTTGCGGCGGTGATGTGCGGCGGCAGGCCCAGCGTGAGTTCAGGGTCGGCAAACACCACCCGGGCCAAAATTTTGGCACTGAACACCACGCGCTTGAGGTGCGTGTCGTTCTCGCTCACCACGCTGGAGCGGCCGACTTCAGAGCCTGTGCCCGACGTGGTGGGCAGCGCCACAAAATAAGGCAGCTCATTCACGATGGGTTTGACTTGCGGGTGGTCCCACACGTATTCAAGAATGTCGCCCTCATGCGTCGCCGCAACACCCACAACTTTGGCCACGTCCAGCGCCGCACCACCGCCAAAGCCAATCACACAGTCCGCGTTGTGGGCTTTGTAGGCGGCGGCACCGTCCATCACCTGGTTGCAGGTCGGGTTGCCGAAAACGCCTGAGAAAACCGCAACATCCAGGCCAGCCAGATGGGTCAGAAATTCCGTCATCACAGGCAAGGTTCCCAAGGCCTTGTCGGTCACGATCAGCGGACGCGCATAGCCCATCTCTTTTAAGTGTGCAGCCACCAGTTTGCGTGCACCAGGGCCGAACTTGATGGGGGTAGGAAATGAAAAATGGGAGATGCTCATGGTGTCTGGATTCAGCTATTTTTTAATTGAAAGATACATATGGGTTTTGCCGAAGCTGACGCCGTTGACACGGATGGCATCGGGCTCTGTACCAAAAGCAATGAAGCCACACTTTTGATACAGCGCAATCGCTGCATGGTTGCTGTCGGTGACGGTCAGCGTGACCAGTTCAAGGCCACTAACGCGGGCATCCTGCACGACTGTATCGACAAGTGACAAACCCAGTCCCTTGCCCGAGTATTCAGGCGCCACGTACATGCCGACCAGCAATCCCTTGTGGCGGTTTTTAATGCGCTTCTCAAAGCTGAGACCCACCATGCCAGTCATTTCGCCAGAAACATATGCGCCCCAGAGCTTGCCATCCTCAGCCACACGCAGCCGCTTTTCGGTGTCGGCCACCGGGCGCATTTTTTCTTCTTCAAAGCTGGAGGTGAACGCATCGGCATGTTCACGCAAGGCGCGCAGCCGGAGCGATCGGTAAACCGGCGCATCGGCCAACCCAAGTGTTCGAATCTGCGTTTGCCCATGCATCAGATAATCTCGAAATAACGTTTCAATTCCCAATCCGTCACGCCGTCCAGCCACTGGCGCCATTCCCAGTCGCGGGTGGCTGCAAAGTGGTCGACGAACGTGTCACCCAGCCAGTCGCGGGCAATGTCGGATTGCTGAAAAATGCGCGTGGTCTCTATCAAGGTTCGAGGCGCGCGTGCAATATGCTCAGCGCCGCCATTGGTGCCCGTGATGGGTGGTGCAGTGAGCTTGAGTCCTTTTTCCACACCGTCCAGCCCGGCAGCAATCACAGCCGCCATGGCAAGGTAGGGGTTCACGTCGGCACCGGGGCAGCGCGTCTCGAGCCGCGTGGCTTTGGGGCTGCCTGCAATCACGCGGAAACTGGCGGTGCGGTTGTCCATGCCCCAGGTCGGTTTAACTGGAGCCCAAAAGCCATCGACCAAACGTTTGTAGCTGTTAATCGTCGGCCAGATCATGGGGCCAAAGTCCATCATGCAGGCGACCTGCCCGGCAACGTAGCTTTCAAACAGCTTGCTCATCTTGCGCGGGTTTTTGGCGTCATAAAACAGGTTGTTTTTACCGTCAGACAAGCTCTGGTGAATGTGCCCGCTGCAGCCCGGTAACTGCTGGTTGGGCTTGGCCATGAAGCTGGGCATGATGCCAAAACGGGAGGCAATTTCTTTTGCACCGGTCTTGAACAAAATCGCGCGGTCGGCTTGCTCAAGCGCCTCGCTAAAACTGATGGCGACTTCATACACGCCGGGGCCCGTCTCGGTGTGCAGGCCTTCAATCGGCACGCCAAAGGCCAGCATCTCGTCCATCAGGGCATTGAAAAACTGTCGGTTCTGGTTCATGCGCAGCAGCGAATAACCAAACATGCCGGGCGTCAGCTGCTCAGGCCCCACGCCTTTTTTGGCGGCCCAGCTTTGCGGCGTTTCCAGGAAGTTAAACCACTCAAACTCCATGCCGGTCATGGCTGAGAAACCCATTTTTTCAGCGCGCTTGAGTACCCGCTTGAGCGTCTGGCGTGGGCACACGGCATGCGGCGTGCCGTCGGCATTGACAAACTCACCCAGGAAAAACGGCACGCCGTCGTCCCAAGGCACGTGGCGCGCAGTGTTCAGGTCCAGCCTTGCCAGCGCGTCTGGAAAGCCGTGTTGCCAGCCAGTAACCGACGTGTTGTCGTAGCAGCTGTCCATCATGTCCCAGCCCAGCACCACATCACAAAAACCAAAACCGCCTGCGGGGTAGGCCTCTGCTGCACCAAAAAACTTGTCCTTGTGCAGGTACTTGCCACGCAAGATGCCATCGATGTCACTGACAGCGACTTTGACTTTGGCAGCGCCCGACTTTTGGATGACTGCAACGGCGGGGTGGATTTTGCTGGCCATGATGTGCCCTTGTTGTTACCGGATAGCAGGCGCTGCGGAATGGATGCCCATATCAGCCAATGCGCCAGCGATGGCTTGTACGGCTTGTTCAATTTCGCGCGGGCCGATAGCGCCTATGCAGCCTACCCTGAAAGTTTCTATCTGCGTGAGCTTGCCGGGGTACAGGACAAAACCGCGTTCGCGCGCTGCCATGTAAAACTTCTTGAACTCGTATTTGGCATCGGCGGGCGCGTGAAAGGTCACGATGATGGGTGCCTGAATGGCCGGGTCTAAAAATGGTTTGAAGCCGAGCCTGGCCATGCCTTCAACCAGCGTGTTGTAGTTGTCGGTGTAGCGCGCCAGGCGGGCGGGCTGGCCACCTTCTTCCTCAAACTGCGCTATCGCCTCGGCCAGGGCTACCACTACATGCGTAGGCGGCGTGAAGCGCCACTGTGTGGTTTTCTCCATGTAGGCGTACTGGTCGTACAAGTCCATCGCCAGCGACTGGCTGCGGCCCGCGCAGCCTTCCAAAATTGCTTTGCGGATGAAGACAAAACCCATACCAGGCACGCCTTCAAGACACTTGCCGCTGGCCGCGACCAGGGCATCAAACCGCACTGTGCGCGCGTCGATCGGCAAGGCTGCAAACGAGCTCATTGCATCCACAATCAAGCCTTTGTCGTGGGCTTTGCAAACGTCGGCAATTTCTTGAAGTGGGTTGAGCACGCCTGCGCCCGTCTCGCAATGGATCAATACCACGTGGGTGATGCTGCTGTCCTGTTTCAGCTTTTCATCAAGCGCAGCGGGCGACACCTGCGCGGCTTCGTCAAACGGCATCAGGGTGCAGCGTCGCCCCATCAGCGTGGTGAGCTTCGCAGCGCGTTTGCAGTAGGCGCCGTTGTCCAGCACCAGCACGTGGCCGTCTTGCGGCACGACAGTTGCAACGGCTGCTTCTACGCTAAAAGTGCCACTGCCTTGCAACGGCACCACCACATGCGAGTCATGACCGTGGACGATGTTGAGCAGGCTGCTGCGCACACTGGCGGTGACGGCATTGAAGTCAGCGTCCCACGAGCCCCAGTCTTTGAGCATGGCCAGCTTGGTACGCAGCGTGGTGGTCAGCGGGCCGGGGGTAAGGAGGATTTTGTCTCTGTCCATAAGTACTGTTATTTTGCGCCTACAAATTCACCTTGAGGTCGTGCGCCATGCTTGGGTACTTCTATTCACCCACCACCCCAAAGCCATAAACAAAAGCGTGGCAACCGTTGATGCCAAACCAATCAACACCGCCATAGCCGCAGCGGCACCCATTTCACCGGCCTCGTCCAGGTTCAAAATAGCAATCGATGCCACTTTGGTTTCAGGCGAATACAAAAAGACGACTGCCGAAATCGTGGTCATGGCGTTGATGAAAAAGTAACGGGCAATGTCGATCAGCGCTGGTGTGCAAATAGGCAATGTCACGCGCCAGAAGGTCTTGTAAAACGGCACTTTCAGCGACGCACTGACAGATTCAAACTCGCCGTCCAGACTTTTGAGTGCTGTCACAGCCGTCAGATGTCCGGTGGTGTAAAAGTGCACGATGGTGCAAAGCGTCAGCAGCGTCAGCGTGTGGTACAGCCCGTTCAATGGGTTCTCACGCGCATTGAAAAAGAAAATATAACCCAAGCCCAACACCAGGCCAGGCACGGCCATCGGCAGCATGGCCAGCATGCGCACCACGCCGCGCAGGCCGTCCATGCCCTTGGTTTTTTCAAGCAGGTACGCGCCGATAAAGACCAGCGCTGTTCCAAACACAGCCGTGCCTGCTGCCATCTTCAGGCTGTTGACAAAACCCACGCCCACCTCTGCATCGACCAGGCCCATCGTGTAATGCCGCAAACTGGGGGTCAGGTTGTAGGGCCAAAAACTCGCGAACGAGGCAAACACGGCCATGCCCAACATGGCCAGAACCAAAAGGGCAATCAGGCAGCAGTACGCCGTCATCATTGCATCGTAGCCGCGTGATGGCTTGGGCCGGTATGGCACGGCGCGGGCAGTCAGCATGGCGGTTTGGCGTTTGCTGACATAGCCGTCAACAGCAAACGTCAGTACCGCTGGCAGCAACAGCAAAATGGCCACCACAGCGCCCTTGGCAAAGTCTTGTTGCCCAATGACCAGCTTGAAGACATCGGTGGCCAGCACATTGAAGTTGCCACCAATGACTTTGGGAATGCCAAAGTCAGTGATGACCAAAGTAAAGGTGACCAGCGCAGCCGATATCAAACCGTATTTGGCGCCCGGCAAGGTGATGGTGAAAAACTTGCGCGTGGCGCTGGTGCCCATGGCATCGGCCGCTTCATACAGGCGTGCATCCGACAGGCTCAGCGCCGTGACCAAAATCATCAGCGCATGGGGAAACACCGCAAAACACTCAGCCACCACGATGCCTGGTGCACCGTAAATCTGGTCGATACCCACGGCTTGCATCCAGCTCTTGAGCACCCCCTGATTGCCAAACCAGTAAATCAGTGAAATCGCTGATAGCAGGGATGGCGCCAAAAGCGGGATAAGCGTGATACCGCGAAACAAGGCCTTGTATTGCATGCATGATCGCGTCAGGGCGTAGGCAAAACCAAATGCCAGCGGCACGGCAATCAGCGTGACCAGACCTGACACCCAGATGCTGTTCCACAAGCTTTCAAGCAAGGCGGGTGTCTGGGCATAGGCGACAAAGTTGTCGAACCAGACGAATTGGCCCGCTTTGCCCTCCAGGGCCTGCTTCAAAATAGCCAGCAGCGGGGCTGCCAGAAAGGCCAGCAAGACAACAGCGATCAACCCCAAAAGCACATGCCCCAAGTAGTCAACCCAATGGGTCTGCTGTTTGACAGCAGGACGCAAAGTGACAGGTTGCATCAAAAGACCTTGATGCGCTCGGGCATCAACTTGAGTTTGAGTGCCGATCCAACCTGCAAGCGCTGTTCAGATAAAAAGTTCAGCGACAGATACACCGTGAGCTTGCGCGCACCCAGATCAGGCGAGCTCACATGCACATGGCAGAACGATCCCAGGAATTCGATTTTCTCAAGCGTTGCGCCAAACACATGTTCGTCGCCGTCAGCGATCGGTCTGGCCAGCACGTCTTCAGGGCGCAGGTAGATTTTCACGTCCCGGTCTGCGCCGCTGCAAGGCAGGCAAAGCGCTCCAAAGCGCAACTCGCCGTTTGCCACGCGCGCAGGCAGCACATTGACCTTGCCCACAAAGTCGGCCACAAACGGTGACGCAGGCTCGCGGTAAATCTCCATTGGCGTGCCCACCTGCTCAATCACACCATGGTTCATCACCACAATGCGGTCCGCCACACTCAGGGCTTCTTCCTGGTCATGCGTCACCATGATGGTGGTCACGCCCAATGTTTGTTGCAGGGCCCGAATCTCCTGGCGCAGGCGAACCCGTTCCAGGGCATCAAGCGCTGACAGAGGCTCGTCCAGCAACAATAAACCTGGCGACGTCGCCAGTGCGCGCGCCAGGGCGATACGCTGCTGCTGGCCGCCAGACAACTGACTCGGGTACTTGCCTTCACTGCCGGGCAAGCCCACCAGTTTGACCAGCTCTGTCACGCGCTTTAACGCCTCGGCTTTGGGTGTCTTGCGATTGACCAGGCCGTAAGCGACATTGTCAGCCACACTCAGGTTAGGGAACAGCGCATAGCTTTGAAACACAATGCCGTAGTCGCGCAGCGCGGGCGGCAGGCGCGAGATGTCTTTGCCGTTTTGATGCACCTCGCCCGCCGTTTGCACATCCAGCCCGGCAATGATGCGCAGCAACGTGGTCTTGCCGCAGCCAGACGGGCCCAAAAAGCAGACAAACTCGCCCTTGCGAATGTCCAGATTGATGTCTTGCAGTGCCGTAAAAGCGCCAAATTCTTTACGAATTTGGCGCAGACTAAGAAACGTGTTCTGGTTCATCAGAAGGAGCACCACATAAAGAGCATCATCCAAGTAACAGCGTGGAACCGGCTTTGCCGGGCCACAGCGGTTGTCCCCTTGAGGGGGATTCCGGGCTACACGAAGTGAGCCCGAGAAAGGGGGCTACCTCTTCTCTGATTTGGCGTTATAGCGTTTCGTCCATTCAGCCAACACGCGCTCACGGTTTTCAGCAGCGACATTGAAGTCCATTTTGACCAGACGTGCTTCATAGTCTTTCGGAATATTTGGCAGTGGTGACGCCAGACCAGGCTGTGCCGTGATGGCAAAGTTCTTGCCGTACAGAATCATCGCGTCCTTGCTGGTTGCCCAGTCAGCCAGTTTTTTGGCAGCGTCGAGTTTTTTGGTGCCTTTGTGAATCGCAAATGCTTCCAGGTCCCAGCCCAGGCCTTCTTTCGGGAAGATCAGATCAATCGGTGCGCCCTTGGCCTTGTTGGCATTGCCGCGGTATTCAAACGAGATACCCATGACAAACTCACCACTTGACGCCATGTTGCAAGGCTTGGAGCCTGAATGGGTGTACTGGGCGATGTTTTCATGCAATGCGTCCATGTACTTCCAGCCGCCGCCCTTGCCGTTGTCGTCGCCAAACAAAGTCAGCCAGGCCGTGACGTCAAAGTAGCCGGTTCCGCTGGATGCGGGGTTGGGCATCACGATCTGACCTTTGTAAATCGGCTTGAGCAGGTCCTTCCATGTTTCAGGCTTGGGCATGTTGCGCTTTTGCGCCTCGATGGTGTTAAAGCAGATCGTCGCACCCCAGACATCCATGCCGACCCATGACGGCACCTTCTTTGGGTCGCGGTACTTCATCATGATCGCGTCAAGGTTCAGCGGTGCATACGGCTCCAGCATGCCTTGCTTGTCGAGCAGTGCCAGGCTGGACGCGGCCACGCCCATCACGGCATCAGCCTGGGGGTTGGCCTTTTCAGCCAGCAGCTTGGCGGTGATCACGCCTGTCGAGTCACGCACCCATTTGATCTCGATGTCAGGGTTGACCTTGTTAAAGCCTTCCTGGTAGGCCTTGAGCTGGTCAGTTTCAAGTGCGGTGTAAACCAGCAATTGTGTTTTTTGGGCAAGTGCTGTGCCCGACAAAGCCAGCAAACCTGTGGCGGCCAATGCCGTAACAATAGATTTGAAGCGAGATGTAAAACCAGTGATTGAGCGCATACATGTCCTTTGTAAAAACCAAAATTGTGTGACCTGTTCGTGTCAGTACTGTGACATTGGCGTGACTGTTTTGCGCATGCTGCAAAATGTCATAACAACTCGCGATAATTTGAAGCTGACCTTAATATTTTGTCAATTGTTTATTGCAGATTGTTGACAATCGCTAAAATCGTGTTTGAATTTAAGTCATGAATGCTGTTTTGAAATCAACCCTTGCACTGCTTCAAAGCAGCTCACTCACCACAGTGGTGCAGCAGGAAATTGAACGCGCCATTTTGGTGGGCGAATATGAGCCCGGCAGCAAACTGATTGAGGCCACGCTGGCTGAAAAATTGGGCGTGTCGCGCGGCCCGGTACGCGAGGCCTTTCGCATGCTCGAAGAAGCGGGCCTGGTGCGCAATGAAAAAAACCGGGGCGTTTTTGTCCGCGACATTCCGATTGACGAGGCGATTGAAATTTTTGACCTGCGCGCCGTGATGGATGAGCTGGTGGGCCGGCAGCTTGCCAGCAACATCACGCCTGCCCAAGCCAAAGTGCTCAAAGGGCTGGTCGACGCAATGGAAAAGTCCGTCAAGGCGCAAGACGCACATGGCTACCATTTGCAAAATCTGCATTTTCATGACCAGCTGGTGGAAATGGCAGGCAACCGCAAGCTGACCGAGATTTACCGCAAGCTGATCAAGGAGCTGTCGCTCTTCAGGCGCCTGAATCTGGCAGATGGCTGGCTGATGCCTGTCTCAAGCAACGAGCACAGGCAAATCGTCAAGGCCATCACCTCAGGCGATGCTGAGGCTGCTGGCCGCGCCATGTTCAGGCATGTGATGCAAAGCAAGGAACGCACGATAGACAACGACATGCGGCGGCGGGCCGCTCTGGACGGCCAGACGCCAAAACCTGCCAAACGGCTGACCGTTAAACCAGCCAAGGCAGCCCCTTCAAAAATCAGGAAAGAAAGCCCCAAACGTGAGAAGCGCTGAATTGAATCTGAACGGCCGGCACTACAAGCTCCCAACCCAACCCACCGTGGTCGTGTGCGTTGACGGCTGCGAGCCCGACTACCTGGCGCAAGCCGTGGCCACGGGCCACATGCCGTGGCTCAAGCGCACGCTGGCCCTGGGCTCCGGCCTGACTGCAGATTGCGTGGTGCCCAGTTTTACCAACCCGAATAACTTGTCCATCGTTACCGGTGTGCCGCCCAGCATCCACGGCATTTGCGGCAACTATCTGTATGACACCGCCACAGGCACCGAGGTCATGATGAACGACCCCAAGTGGTTGCGCGCGCCCACACTGCTGGCCGCGCTGGCGGATGCGGGCAAGTCAGTCGCCGTGATCACCGCCAAAGACAAGCTGCGCACCCTGCTGGGCCACAAGATGACGGGCATCTGCTTTTCAGCTGAAAAGGCTGACCAGGTCAACCTGGCGCAAAACGGTATTGAAGACGTTCTGGCACTCACGGGCCTGCCGCTACCCAGCGTCTACAGCGCCGACCTGTCAGAGTTTGTATTTGCAGCCGGCGTCAAGATCATGCAGACCCGCAAACCAGACGGGATGTACCTGTCAACCACTGACTACATTCAGCACAAACACGCGCCGGGCACTGCTGGCGCCAACGCGTTTTACCAAATGATGGACGGCTACCTGGGCCAGCTTGAGGCCATGGGCTGCGTGATCGCCCTGACCGCTGACCACGGCATGAACGCCAAGGTCGCCATGGACGGCACGCCCGACGTGATTTACCTGCAAGACTGGTTTGACAGCTGGCTGGGCAAGTCAGTGGCGCGTGTGATTTTGCCGATCACTGACCCGTATGTGGTGCATCACGGCGCACTGGGTTCGTTTGCCACGGTGTATCTGCCTGAGGGTGCGGATGTCGATGCCGCCTGCAAAAAACTGGCTGCACACAAAGGCATTGAGGTCGTGCTGCCCCGCGCGCAAGCTGCCGAGCGCTTTGAGCTGCCCGCCGACCGCATTGGCGACATGGTGGTGGTGTCCGAGCGCTTCACGGTCATGGGCACATCGGCATCCCGCCACGACCTGACGGCGCTTGAAGTACCGCTGCGCTCCCATGGCGGCATCAGCGAGCAGCGCGTGCCACTGATTTTGAACCGTGCCATGCCGGGGCTTGACCACGCGCGCCGATTCCGCAACTTTGACGCTTTCGATTTGGCCTTGAACTATGCCCAGTGACATTGCCGCCTATATTCGCGACAAGCACCTGAACACCATGCGCCTGGCAGGCCGCAAGGTCGGCGCTGAGCGCAGTGGTGACCGCGTGATTGAGGTCTTCAACCCCTACACCGAGCAACTGATAGGCACCGTACCCAAAGCCACGCTTGAGGAAGTGCGCGACACTTTTGCGGCCGCGCACGCCAGCAAACCCACACTCACCCGCTACGAGCGCGCCGCGATTTTGAACCGCGCCGCCGCCATCATCAAAACCCGGCTCGACGAAGTCGCCAATTTGATCACCGCCGAATCGGGCCTGTGCCTGAAGGACTCGATTTACGAGGCAGGCCGCGTCAGCGATGTGCTGCTGTTTGGCGCGACGGAGGTGCTGAAAGACGACGGCCAGATTTTCAGTTGTGACCTGACGCCCCACGGCAAGCAGCGCCGTGTGTACACGCACCGCTCGCCGCTTCTGGGCGTGATCACTGCCATCACCCCGTTTAACCACCCCATGAACCAGGTGGCGCACAAGGTGGTGCCCAGCATTGCCACCAACAACCGCATGGTGCTCAAGCCGTCTGAAAAGGTACCGTTCTCAGCCATCCTGTTTGCCGACATCCTGTATGAAGCGGGTTTGCCGCCAGAAATGCTCAGCGTCATTACCGGTGACCCGCGCGAGATAGCTGACGAGCTGCTCACAAACCCGCTGGTTGATTTGGTCACATTTACTGGCGGTGTAGCCATTGGTAAATACATTGCCAGCAAAGCAGGTTACCGCCGCGTGGTGCTGGAGCTGGGCGGTAACGACCCCATCATCGTGATGGAAGACGCCGACATTGACGAAGCCTCCACCCTGGCGGTGCAAGGCTCGTACAAAAACTCGGGCCAGCGCTGCACCGCCGTCAAGCGACTGCTTGTGCATGAGGCGGTAGCTGGCGAATTTGTTGAGCAGGTGCTGGCTAAAACACTGGCCTTCAAGCACGGCGACCCAACAGACAAAGCCAACGACATGGGCACGGTGATTGACGCGCAGGCCGCCATGCTGTTTGAGTCACGCGTCAACGAGGCCGTAGCCCAGGGCGCCAAACTGTTGGCAGGCAATCAGCGGCGGGGCGCGTTGTATGCGCCCACATTGCTAGACCATGTGTTGCCGCAGATGACGGTGGCAAAAGAAGAAACCTTTGGCCCTGTATCGCCCGTCATCCGTTTTAAAAATATCGACGAAGCCATACAAATTTCAAACGGTACAGCGTACGGCTTGTCAAGCGCGGTGTGTACCAACCGGCTCGACTACATCAACCGATTTGTCAGCGAGTTGCACGTTGGCACCGTCAATGTGCGCGAGGTGCCCGGCTACCGGCTTGAGTTAACCCCGTTTGGCGGCATCAAGGATTCAGGTCTCGGCTACAAAGAAGGCGTTCAAGAAGCCATCAAGAGTTTTACCAATCTCAAAACCTACTCACTTCCATGGAAGTGAGTTTCACATCATCCATGCCATGGCTTTGACCCTGCAAGATATTGAACGCCTGTTCGAGGCGCGCGGCCACGAGCAATACAGCGGCGAACCCGTCACGCAACTACAGCATGCGCTGCAAACGGCCGCCTTGGGCGAGGCTGAAGGCGCCAGTGATGCACTGGTCACGGCAGCGCTGCTACATGACCTGGGCCACCTGCTGCATGACCTGGGCGACACGCCATCTCTGCAAGGGGTGGACGACGTGCATCAGTACCGCGCATTGCCGTTTTTGCGCGGCTTGTTTGATGACGAGGTGCTCAACGCCATCAAGCTGCATGTCGATGCCAAGCGCTACCTGTGTGCGACGCGCCCAAGCTACCACGCCAGCCTGTCGGTTGACTCCAAGCGAAGTTTGATTTTGCAAGGCGGTGTTTTTGATGCTGATGAAGCAGCCAAATTCATCGCCCAGCCAGGCGCGCAAGACGCCGTGCGCCTGCGCCTGTGGGACGACCTGGCCAAAGACGCGGACATGACGACCCCGCCGCTCAGCCACTTCCTGCAGCGGGCCCAGCGCTGCGCCACACCTGAAGGCGCGCTTGCAAGCTGACGCACTGGCCTTGACCTGGCCGGTGTTTGCGGCCGTGCTGTTTGGCGCACTGCTGCACGCCAGCTGGAACGCACTGGTCAAGTCCAGCAAAGACAAGTCGCTCGACATGGCGGTGATCCATGTCATTGCATCGCTGATGGCCGTCCCCCTGGTGATGCTGGTCGGCTGGCCCAGCGCAGCGGCATGGCCTTTCATCCTCACGTCCGTCACGATTCACATTGCCTATTACATTGCCACCACCCAGGCCTATCAGCATGGCGACCTGGGGCTGACCTACCCGCTGATGCGCGGCGTGGCACCGCTGCTGGTGGCGCTGTCGGCCACCTACACCCTGAATGAAAAGCTCTCACCCATCGCCTGGGCGGGCATCGTCGGCATCAGCTGCGGCGTGCTGGCTTTGGGGCTGACGCGCCAGGTCTGGCGTGCCCCCAAGGCGGTGGGCTTTGCGCTGGCCAATGCGGTCATCATTGCCATTTACACCGTGGTCGATGCGCTGGGCGTGCGCGCATCGGGCAACGCCATTCAATACATCGCCGCGCTGTTTTTGCTTGACGGTTGGCCGTTTGCGCTGCTGATGTATGCCCGGCGCGGCAGGCCCATGCTGACCTACGCGCGCCAGCGCTGGCCGGTTGCCAGCCTGGGCGCGCTGGCGTCGCTCGGGTCTTACGGCATTGCCCTGTGGGCCATGACGCGCGCGCCGGTAGCCACAGTGGCGGCGCTGCGCGAGACGTCGGTGCTCTTTGCCGCCCTGCTGGGGGCCTGGTTTTTAAAAGAAGCCTTCACCGTGCGCCGCCTGGTGGGCGTCTGTTTGATCGTGGCCGGGGTGATGGCGGTACGGCTGGCTTGAGGGTTTGAGTTAATTCCGGCAATTTGCCGTACAATTTAACATCCTCTTTTCCATACCCGCCCATCATGTCCGCCGTACTCAACACCGCTCGCCTTGAAGCCCGCCTGCCCGCCAATGTTCACAGCATGCTCAAGCGCGCGGCTGACCTTGAAGGCCGTAGTTTGACTGACTTTGTGGTCAGCGCCGCGCACGCCGCTGCCATGCGGTCGATTGAAAGTGCCGAGTTGCTGCGTTTGTCAGCCAACGACCAGGCGGCGTTTGCCAAAGCATTGATCAACCCAGTCAAACCCAACGCGGCTTTAAAACGAGCTTTTGCACGCCAACGCCAACTGATTGCTGACTGACTGTGGCGAAAGGCGGCAAGCCATTGTTTCGGGTTGTGCCGCTCGATGTGCAGCACGACCGGACGCAATTTGCATGCGGCACCCCCGCGCTAGACAGCTATTTTGCAACCCAGGTTTCACAAGACATCAAAAGGCGCGTTGCAACCTGCTTTGTTGCACTGGACGCGGGCGACGCCATCGCCGGGTTTTACACGCTGGCAGCCACCAGCGTGGCCTTGACCGACCTGCCCGCTGCCAACGCCAAAAGGCTGCCGCGTTACCCGCTGGTACCCGCCGTGCGCATGGGCCGCCTGGCCGTCAGCAGCGGTCACAAAGGCCTTGGCCTGGGCGCTGCATTGCTGGCCAATGCGTTGCAACGCGCCGCCAGCGCCGACATTGCAGCCTATGCGTTTGTGGTGGACGCCAAAGACGACCAAGCCGCCAGGTTTTATGCCCACCACGGTTTTATAAGCCTGCCAGACGCGGCACTGACCTTGTTTTTGCCGTTGGCCAGCGTTGCGGCTTTGGTCAAATAGGTCGATTCAGTCGATTGGAGTCTTTTGGGGCTCTAAAAAGCTATAAACATGCCATTTTCAGGTGCCAAATAGGCCTATAGCCCAATAAATACGGGCGCAAGCAGCTACTAAATAAATAGCAGGCTAAAAGCTGCCTATTTAGGCCACAGCACCCACAGCCTGAGCGGCTGGTTAAATTTGGCGGCGTATTCGCCTGCCTCCTGGCCTGTACCGGCAAAGTAGTCTGCCCGCACCGCGCCCACTATCGCGCTGCCGGTGTCTTGCGCAAACACCAGCCGCTGCAGGTTGCCCGCAGGCCCGCGTGACGCCAACCAGACCGGTGTGCCATACGGGATGCTGCCAGGGTCAACGGCAATCGACCGGCCCGGTGTCAGCGGCACGCCCTGTGCGCCTTTGGGGCCAAAGGCCGCGTCCAGCTCGTTTAGCGCTTCTTCTCTGAAAAACACGTAGCGCGGGTTGCTCCACAGCAGTTGCTGCACCCGCTGCGGGTTTTGCGCCGCCCAAGCTTTGGTGGCGTCGGGCCAGGGGTTGATTTTGGTCACGCCTTGGGTCAGCAGCCACTGGTTCACGCTGCGGTAGGGCTGGTCATTGGTACCCGCAAACGCCACCCGAATGGTGCGCTGCGCACCATTCGGCTCGGTAATGCTCAAGCGGCCCGAGCCCTGTATGTGCAGCAGCAGCACGTCAATCGGGTCGGCCAGGTAGGCAATTTCGCGGCCCCGCAGTGCGGCTTGCGCTTCAGGCAGCGTGTCCATCTCTTGTCGGGTAAACCACGGATTGCGGCTGCCAAAGCCTGCGGGCGTGCGGTACAGCGGCACGTCGTAGCCATTGCCTGGCAGGCGGCTGGCTTTGAGCAGCGGCTCAAAATAACTGGTCAGCAGCCCATCGGCGTTGCCCTGGGTTGACTCCACCCGGTACGGCTGCAGCCGCGCCAGCATCCAGGCGCGCTGCTCAGCCTCGGGTGCAATGCTCAGGCGGCGCGCGTCTGCACACAGCGAGGCAAAGGTGGGGCCCGGCCGCTCGCAGCTTTTCAGCCAGGCGTTCCAGGCTTCAAACAGCTTGTCGTCCTCAAACCCCGGCAAGTCAGCCCAGCGCACCGGCACCCAGCGGCTTTTGGCCTGATTGATCACGGGCGGCAACACACCGCTGTCGTCCACCGGGCGCGCGCTGGCGGGTGCGTCAGTTGGCGTTTGCGCGGTGGGCGGCGCGGGCGGTAGCGTCAACCGCGGAGAAACCGTACAAGCCGCCAAACAAAGCACGCTGGCGATAATCGCCGCTGCTTGAAAACGTTTAAAAAACCAGGTTTGGAATTGCGTCATGACCTTATTGTTGCTTGAAGCGCTGGGCGCCCTGCTGATTCTGGTTTTCATCGTCTGGTGGACGATGTTTTCAGGCCGCAAGAACGGCGAGTTGAAGGGGGAGTTGAAGTACAGCAGCGACGACAAGCAGGGTAAAGACGAGAAGTAGGATCGTTCTGCTAGCATTGCAGAGATTTGGAATGCTATTTAATTTATAGCTTTTTGCGCCCGTATCTATTGGTCTAGAGCCAGATTTGGCACTTAAAACGGCTGTTTTCTGCCCAAAACGGCTTAAAACCACCTCAAACCGCCCGTCATTCCCCATCGCCGGGAATCCAGCGCCCACACCTGAAAAAGGTGAATATTTACATATACCCCTACAGGTGTTTTGCGGCATGATCGCGTAACAAATTTTTACGGGCGGTGGCCGGTAGTTGGAGACCCTTCTTCTTCCTATGGGGACTTACCGTGCCGCGTATGACCAGAAGTGAGCGAGGGACTGCTAGCCAATGTAAGCATAAGCCCCATAATTCGAGCAAACTTGGAGCATTGCCGCCTTGCCAGCAGATATCACCCCCTACCAGTCTCAGTACTTCGCGTGGCTTTTGTCGCGCCGCATGGGGGCTGATTCCGCAGACATGCTGGCGGCCACATTGGTCGACGCGCAGGTTGACCTGAACCCACATCAGGTTGATGCAGCGCTTTTTGCGTTTGAAAGCCCCTTGTCAAAGGGAGTCATCCTGGCTGATGAAGTCGGCCTAGGCAAAACCATTGAGGCGGGGCTTGTCATTGCCCAGCGCTGGGCTGAACGCAAGCGGCGCATTCTCATCATCGTTCCCGCCAACCTGCGCAAGCAATGGCACCAGGAACTACAAGACAAGTTCAGCCTGCAAGCGCTGATTCTGGAGGCCAAAAGCTACAGCCAACAGCGCAAATCAGGCCACAAACAGCCTTTTGACCAAAGTTTTAACCAAAACAACCGGGTCATCATTTGCTCCTATCAGTTTGCCAAGTCCAAAGCCGACGACTTGAGGCTTGTGCCGTGGGATTTGGTGGTCATGGACGAAGCCCACCGGCTGCGCAACGTCTACAAACCTGGCAACGTGATTGGCAAAGCGCTCAAAGATGCGCTGGCTCACGCGCCCAAGGTGCTGCTGACCGCCACCCCGCTGCAAAACTCACTGCTAGAGCTTTATGGCTTGGTCAGCATGGTTGATGACCGCGTGTTTGGTGACCTGGCCAGCTTTCGCGACCAGTTCGGGGCCTTGGGCAACGCCGATACCTTTGCCAAGCTACGTGCCCGCTTGGCCGCCGTGTGCAAACGCACTCTGCGCCGCCAGGTGCAGCCCTACATTTCGTATACCAAACGCATTCCGCTGGTGCAAGAGTTCACGCCGTCAGCTGACGAGCAGGCCCTGCATCTGACCGTGGCTGAATACTTGCGCCGCCCCATCAGCCATGCCTTGCCAACGGGCCAGCGCCAACTCATATCGCTTGTGCTGTGGAAGCTGCTCGCTTCAAGCAGTTACGCCATTTCAGGTGCCCTGGGCACCATGGCGCAACGGCTGGAAGACAAACTCAAAGCCCAGCCTGCGTCAGACCTGTCGGAAGTCCTTGATGAAGACTATGAGGCACTTGACGAAACCGAGGAAGAATGGACCGAGCCAGACGCGCCACCGTCAGCAGAGCAACTCGCCAGCGTGGCTGAAGAGATGGCCGAGCTACGTGAATTTCAACGCCAGGCCGTCACCATACGCGACAACGCCAAAGGCCAAGCGCTTCTGCAAGCTTTAGGCAGAGCCTTTGCTGAACTGCAAAAGCTGGGCGCCAATCAAAAGGCGCTGATCTTCACCGAATCAAAACGTACCCAGGCTTATTTGCTCGAATTGCTTGAAAAAAGCAGTTACGCCGGGCAAACCGTCTTGTTCAACGGCACCAACAGCGGCGAGCAGGCCAAGGCAATCTACACCGCTTGGGCGCTCCGCCATGCGGGTACAGACCACGTCACTGGCTCGCGCACGGCAGACACCCGCGCCGCGCTTGTCGAGCACTTTCGGGATTCCGCCCGCATCATGATTGCCACCGAGGCAGGTGCTGAGGGTGTTAATCTGCAGTTTTGTTCACTGGTCATTAACTATGACCTGCCCTGGAACCCCCAGCGCATTGAGCAACGCATTGGCCGTTGCCACCGTTACGGCCAAAAGCACGATGTAGTGGTGGTTAACTTTATTGACCGCAGCAACGCCGCCGACCGGCGCGTGTACGAGCTGCTGGCGCAAAAGTTTCAGTTATTTGAAGGCGTGTTTGGTGCCAGCGACGAAGTGCTGGGCGCAGTAGGTAGCGGTGTGGACTTTGAGCGCCGCATTGCAGAAATCTACCAAACCTGCCGTGACCCGCTGCAAATTGAGACATCCTTCAAGCAACTGCAGCTTGACCTGACCGGCGAAATCAACACCGCCATGCTCAAAACCCGGCAACTGCTACTTGAGAATTTTGACGAAGCTGTGCAAGACAAACTGAAACTGCGGCAAAACGAAAGCACTAGTGCGCGCAATCGGTTTGAACGACTGTTGATGGACCTCTCGCAGACCGAGTTACGGGGTTATGCAGAGTTCGATGAACAGGGTTTCTCGCTAAAGGATTGGCCCAAAGACCTCGAACAGTCCCTGGTGCCATTGGGTCGCTATGAGCTTCCGCGCCGGATTGGCGATGCGCATCTCTATCGCATCGGACATCCCCTCGCTCAAGCGTTGATTGCCCGCGCACGCGATCGGACACTGCCTGTAGCAAAGTTGTCCTTTGACTATGAATCTCGCAGTTCCAGGGTATCGACACTCGAGCCCTTGCGTGGGCGACGTGGGCAGCTTGCGTTACAGGTTCTCGTTGTAAATATTCTTGGAGTTTTGGAGGAACACTTGCTGCTGGCTGCAGTTACTGATGACGGTGAAGTTCTTCACGCTGAAGACCCTGAAAAGCTGATGCGATTATCCGCAAGGCTAGGAGCGGGCGCTCCTGCTTTTGTGAGGTCATCCGAGCTCGATGCCGCGTTAAGTATCTTAAAAAACCAGCGATTAAGTGAGATTGCCTCCCGAAGCCTGAGCTATTTTGAAGCAGAGGTATTGAAGCTCGATGCATGGTCGGATGATCTAAAGGTAGGGTTGGAGCGAGAAATTAAAGAACTAGATAAAGAGATCAAAACAGCTAGAGGAACATCAAAGCTTGCCGCCTCTTTGGAGGAGAAGCTGGACGCCCAACGCAAACAACTATTGCTAGAGTCGAATAGACATTCCTTACGACGCAAGTTATTCGATAAGCAGGATGAAATTGACAGTAGTCGCGAATCGTTAATTGATGATTTGCGAAGTCGTATGAATCAGGACGAATCAGTTTTGACAATTTTTGAAATCGAATGGGAGATATTGAAATGAGTGAACTACCTGCAGTAGTACCAGTACAGAAAAATCCGGATGAACAAGTCGCGGAGAATATTGGCGCCGCACTATTGGCTGCAGGATTGTTAGATGCCTCCAAAAAGAATGCGGTGGTTAGCAAAATATCAAGCGGGCTAATGAAAACTTCAGACTGGAAAAGCCTGTTTGAGATGAGTAAGCCGAAGGGGGGCAAATGATGGTTGCCCAACTCAAGATTGAGCACTTACGGCTGAAGGCGTTCCGTGGCGCCACGCATGAGGTATTGATTCCCTTCGATCCATCAAAACGAGTCACCATGATTTTTGGCGAAAATGGAACAGGCAAATCCACTATCGTTGATGGTCTAACCTATCTTTGCGATGGTACTTTCGGATCGCTGGCCGATAGGTCTGGAGCCAAAAAATTCGAATTTTTGACATCAATTTCGTCACTCGCTAAAGATGTATTAGTCGAGTTGAAGTTAGACGGAAAGCTGATTACAGCAACTCAGCCAAAACTGAATCCCCCGCATCTCTCGTCGCCTGGCAAACCGCAGCTTAGAGTACTGCGGCGTGCATCGTTAAGTGAATTTGTTGAGGCAGAGCCGAAACAGCGTTTTGAGAAGCTCAAACCATTTTTAGCAACCGCAAATGTTGAGTCCTGCGAAGGATCACTTCGAAAAGCATCGGATGAAGTTGCTGTGCAATCGAGGCGCTTCGTGCGCGACGCCGCGCTTAGCGAAAAGGCATTGACCGACCTATGGAATGCGGAGGGGGACAAAAAGCTGAGCGCGTATAGTTGGGCCACTCAAATCGGTAGTTTGGATGTCGCCCTCGAACAAACCTTTTGTGACGCCGTTGATGCGGTGGAGGCTAGCCTTGTGGCGCAAGGTAAGCTGCGCACAAGTGCGGAAAATGCTCTCACGGACCGCACTACGGCAAATGAGGCATTGATAGCTGCGAAGCTGGCTCTAGATAGTGCAAAGTCCAGCTCCAGCAGCGCGGCCGACACCTTGTTGGCAGTACTTAAAGCCGCCAAGGTGCACCTGAAGACCCACACCACTGAAAATTGCCCAGTATGTGAGCAGCATGTGAGTCAAGAGCCGCTTCAGATTAGCTTGGAGACTCGTATCGCTGAGCTAGGGGTGTTGGATGGCGCGGTTGCGACATACCTTCAAGCAACTCAAAAGTTAACAAGTGCAAATGCAGTTTTGAGCAAACAACACGCTCTATTGACAACTGCTGCTAAGGAGTTACTTAGTAGGCTAACAGTTTCCGGGACTTTGCTAGGAGACGCGACGGGAGTGGTTGACGCGCTCAAGAAATCCTTTGGTCCTGTGCTGTCGGTCGCCGACCAAATTGTAGGTTCTGCCCTCGTGAGTTCAACGCTAGATAAATGGCTCATACCGTTACGGGAGGTGGCTGAGCAAAAGCGGAAGCAGATCAACTTAAAAAATGCAGCCCAGCAAACGGTCAACGCGATTGATGACGCGAAGCAGAAGTCAACTGATAGCGCTGATTTAGAAAAGAAGCTCAAAGCCGCATTGTTAATAGTTGAAGAACAACGCAAAGCATTTATCCGAAATGCGCTGCAACAAGTCTCGGGCGACATTGATGCGCTGTACGCCAAACTTCATCCGGGGGAACCACTGAACACGATCAAGCTCGGGTTGAAAGATGGAGCGCAAGGCTCGTTGGACATTACGGCTAACTTTGAAACCAAAACGGATGTCCCGCCACAGGCTTACTACAGTGAAGCGCACCTGGACACATTAGGGATTTGTATTTTTATGGCGTTCGCCAAGAAATACTCAGCACTCGGTACGCTCATCGTTTTGGATGACGTCTTGACATCTGTTGATAGTGTTCATTTGGATCGGTTCATTGATTTTATTGACGATCAAGCCATAAATTTCGGCCATGTAGTCATGACCACTCACTATCGTCCGTGGCGTGAGCGGTTTCGTTTTCATCAGGCCGCCAGCAACCAAATTCACTTTGTCGAGCTTAAAGAATGGGCGTTGAATCGGGGAGTGCTGCACGATCAAACCAAGACCACTCTCACAGAGCTCAAGCTGGCGCTTGACCCCAAGACGTTTGATAGACAGATCGCAGCGTCTAAAGCCGGTATCTTCTTGGAGCGAGTATTCGACTTTCTCACCATCAAGTACCAGGCAAAAATGCCGAGAAAAACGGCCGGTGACTACACACTAGGAGAGTTTCTTGGCGCATTTCAGGCAAAGCACCTGAAACAGCTTGAAGTAGAAAAGGCCGATGTGGCAACGGGGCTCTTTGCGGCGCGCATTCCTCTTGAGCCGCTGTTTGTGGCGATTGATCAAATCGTTTGGATTCGCAATCAAGTCGGCTGTCACTTTAATGCGAGTGCGGCTGGTGCAAGTGATGCCGATGTTAGAAGTTTTGGTGAGGCTGTTGTGGCGCTAGGAGATGCCTTGGCTTGTCCCACGGGGAGTGATTTCCCAGAGCGCGATGGGGGCAGTTTTTGGCAGTCAAAGGCCAAGCATTGCCGCATGTACCCGCACAAGATGATTTAAATCAGCACATGACTCAAAGACAAAAATTAGAACTCACCTGGATAGGTAAAGACCAACGCCCACGGCTGGAGCCACGCATTTTGTTGGAAGACCCTAAGCGCAGTTACCACGCGAAGCAGCGGGTGACGGATGGTGACTTGTTTGATAACCGGTTGATAAAAGGTGACAACCTTCTGGCGCTCAAGGCGCTGGAAGCGGAGTTTTCGGGCAAGGTGAAGTGTGTTTTTATCGACCCGCCGTACAACACTGGCAGCGCATTCGCGCATTACGACGATGGGCTGGAGCATTCGATTTGGCTGGGGTTAATGCGGGACCGGCTGGAGATTATTCGCCGTTTGTTGGCTGACGATGGTTCTCTGTGGATCACTATTGACGATAACGAGGCGCACTATTTGAAGGTGGCTTGCGATGAGGTGTTTGGGCGGCGAAACTTCATGGCTGACGTAATCTGGGAAAAAGCGGATAGCCCGAGATCAGATGCAAAGTATTTTTCCAATCGGCACGATCATGTTTTGGTTTGGGCCAAGACTTTCGATCTTGTAAAAATCAACCGATTGAAGCATGGCGATATGCCTGTGCATTACAACAAAACGGATAGTTCTGGACGTATTTATTACCTAAAGCCATTGAGAGCTATGGGTGCCGACGGCCATAGAGAAAAAAGACCGTCAATGTATTTTCCTATTCTTGGACCGGACGGCTCTTCTATATTTCCCAAAAATCAAGACGGATCTGACAGTCGTTGGCAATGGGGTGCTGAGAAAGTCAAGAACGATGCAGATCGAATTGATTTTGTAAAGACCAAGGATGGTTGGAGTGTCTATTTCAGGATCTATTTTGAAGACACAGATGGTAGACCGCCCGAAACAATTTGGCCGCACGGTGAAGTGGGTTCGAATAGAACATCAAAAAAGGAAATAAAGGATCTATTCGGATCTGATGTCTTTGATACGCCCAAACCCGAGGCATTGATCGAGAGAGTATTTGAAATTGCTACCCGTCCCGGCGATCTCGTTTTAGACTCCTTCGCCGGCTCAGGCACAACAGGCGCAGTCGCCCACAAGATGGGGCGCCGCTGGATCATGGTGGAACTGGGCGAGCATTGCCACACGCATATCGTTCCACGTCTGCAAAAAGTGATTGATGGGCAAGACCCTGGTGGCGTGACGCAAGCTACTAACTGGCAGGGCGGCGGCGGCTTTCGCTATTACGAACTGGCGCCCACTTTGCTGGCAACAGACCGCTGGGGCAACCTGGTCATCAACCCCGAGTACGACGCGGCCATGCTGGCTGCTGCTATGTGCAAGCTCGAAGGCTTTAGCTACGCGCCGTCTGAAGTGCTGTGGTGGCAACAGGGCTATAGCAGCGAGCGTGACTTTATTTACGTGACCACGCAAACATTGAGCAGCGAGCAACTGGCATCACTTAACGACGAAGTAGGCGCTGACCCTAACAACCCCCGCAGCCTGCTGGTGTGCTGCGGTGCTTACCGGGGCGTGACCGCTGCGCAAGCGGCAGAACGGTGGCCCAACCTGACGATCAAAAAAATCCCCAAGATGGTGAAAGACCGTTGCGAGTGGGGTCATGACGACTACAGCCTGAATGTTGCGAATCTACCGATGGCGCAGAAGAAGGTCGCGGCCCCGCCGCCCCAGGATGATTTATTCACAAAGGAGGGCGTATGAGCCAGCGCGAAGTCAACGCCATCGCCGGCCGCCTGAGCCTGCGGCCGCCGCAAACCGAGTCGCTGACAAAGCTGTCGTCTGCCATCGATGCCTCGCCCGCCATGCTGCGGCCTGACCGCGATGCGGCTGACGTTGCGGCAATATTGGAAACACTTAAAAGCCAGTTTAAAACGCTGCAGGACTTTGAGCGTGACTTCCCGTCCATGTGCTTTGCGTTGGCTACTGGCGTGGGAAAAACGCGGCTGATGGGGGCTTTCATCAGCTACCTGTATCAGGCGCATGGCATCAAGCACTTTTTTGTGTTGGCACCTAACCTGACGATTTACGACAAGCTAATTGGCGACTTCACGCCCAACACGCCCAAGTACGTTTTCAAGGGCGTGGCTGAGTTCGCGTCTTACCCACCAGAAATCATTACAGGTGACAACTACGAAGAGCGCGCGCAGGCGCTGGGCGATTTGCTCTCGCCAGTGACCATCAATATTTTCAATATCGCCAAAATCGCATCCGAGGTGCGAGGCGGCAAAGCGCCGCGCATCAAGCGACTGAGTGAATACATTGGTCAAAGCTATTTTGATTATTTGGCCGGCCTGCCCGACCTGGTGCTGCTGATGGATGAGTCGCACCGCTACCGCGCAAGCGCCGGGGTGCGCGCCATCAATGAGCTGAAGCCTTTGATGGGCCTGGAGTTGACGGCTACGCCCTTTGTTGAAACCACGAAAGGCCCCGTGCCATTTAAAAACGTGGTGATGGACTACCCGTTGGCGCGGGCCATGGAAGACGGCTTTGTCAAAGAGCCCGCCGTGGTCACACAGCGCAACTTCGACGCGAAAAGCATGCCCGCTGAAGAGGTAGAACGCGTCAAGCTGCAAGACGGCGTGCGCATGCACGAAGCCACCAAGGTCGAGCTGAAAACCTATGCACGCAACAACGGCGTGAAAGAGGTCAAGCCCTTCATGCTGGTGATTGCCCGCGACACAACACATGCTGGTGCGCTGCTGACCTGGCTGCAATCAGACGGATTTTTCGGTGCCCGATACCGCGATAAGGTGATTCAGGTAGACAGCAGCAAGACGGGTGCTGAAGAAGAAGAAATGATCCGCCGCCTGCTGGCTGTTGAAAGTGTGGACGAGCCGACTGAAATTGTCATTCACGTCAATATGCTGAAAGAAGGCTGGGACGTGACCAACCTGTACACCATCGTGCCGCTGCGAGCCGCGAACGCCCGCACGCTGGTGGAGCAGTCGATTGGCCGTGGCCTGCGTTTGCCCTACGGCAAGCGCACGGGTGTGGCGGCAGTAGACAGGCTCAACATCATTGCGCATGACCGCTTTCAGGACATCATTGACGACGCCAACCGGGCTGACTCACCCATCAAGCTCAAGACCTTGATATATCTTGATGCGATGGGTTCGGCTGGTGAGGAGCGCCAGCGAAATGTGACCTCGCAACCGAACATGGCCACTTTGCTTGGTTTGCATCAGGAGAACAGCGATTTAACTAAAGATTCACTGCGTGGCGACACTACGAGCAGCAGCCCCGTGGCCGCGCCGTTTTTTGCAACCGTCCAAGAACGGCAAGCGGCGCAGGTTGTCTTGCAGGTGCTGGCTGAATACGAAGTAAGGCCGCTTGATGCACCTACCCGGCAAGCCTTGCTAACACCTGAATTACAAGCTGCAATTGCAGAGAAGGTGAAAGAGAAATTGCCGCCAGTGCAACCCAGCTTACTGACAGATGCAGACGCACCGCCAGAATTGAACCTGGCTGAAGTAGTGCGCCGGGCAACTGAGGTGGTGGTACAGCAAACCATAGACATACCGCGTATTGCGGTAGTGCCCAAGGGCGAGGTGACGAGTGGATTCAAGCCATTCACGCTGGAAGTGTCTGGCTTGCATTTGCAGCCCAAAGACCGTTCGCTCGTGGGCCAGACCTTGCGGACGCATGAACAATTTACTTTTCATGCACAAGCCGGCGTAGCTGAAAGGCGGCTGGAGGACTACATCGTTCACGCGCTGATTGACTTTGACGATATTGACTACAACACCCATAGCGCACTGCTTTATGACCTGGCCGGGCAAATGGTTGCGCACTTGAAAAGTTACCTGACTGACGAAAACGAAGTTCGCAACGTGCTTGACCTTGACAGGCAACTGATTGCCAAAAACATTCACTCACAAATGATGGCGCACTCATTCGAGTCGGCTACCCAATACGTGGTGGAGGTTAGTCGCGGGTTTACGGCATTAAAAGAACCAACCTATACCGTTGGCGCTAACCAGCAGATGCGCGACTATCGCGACACAGTCGATGAGCCCAGTCGCATCAAACAAATGGTATTCGGCAAGTTTGCCAAATGCCTGTATGCGCTGCAAAAATTTGATTCAGATACTGAGCGCCGCTTTGCAGTGATCCTGGAACGCGATGCGGACAAGTGGTTCAAGCCCGCCAAGGGGCAGTTTCAGATTTTTTACAAACTGGGTGTGGAACACCCCGAATACGTACCTGACTTTGTTGTCGAGGCCGCGCACTATTTGCTGATTTGCGAGACCAAGGCGCGCAACGACATGAGCAATGACGAGGTGAAGGCCAAAGCGGATGCTGGCGCAGTGTGGTGCCAGCACGCAACTGCGCACGCCCTAAAAATTGGCGCCAAGCCCTGGAAATACTTGCTGATACCCCATGACCAGCTGACCGAGGACAAGCGTTTGGCAGATTATTTGTCGTTTGCATTTACTGCAGCCGTTGCCGGGTAGCTTCACTGGACAATTTCCGGAAAGAATCGGGGTCAGACTCCAATTGTTTTACGTCGAAACCCGTTTCGTAAGATTTGAAACTCAACAAACATGTTCAATGCCTAGAAAACGTAAAACCGGTCTCATCGAAGATTTGGTTAATCTGGTTGCGATGATGCCGTGGTGGGCGGGGGTCGCATTTGCGGTATTGGGCTATCTGGTGTTGCATCGCCTCGCCACCCCAGTAGCGATCACCTCTGTCCAGCCTGGGCAGATGGGCGGTATGGCAGCGCGGTCTGTTATTACCGCTTTCGCAAATGTCGGTCAGTACGTGGTCTTCATAATTGGTCTGATTGGCGCAGTGATCTCATTTGTGCGACGTAAAAGGCGTGCTGCTTTGGTAATGGACGTGGCGCAAGCCCAAAGCGCAGATGCGCTTGACGGTATGTCTTGGCGAGAGTTCGAATTGTTGGTGGGCGAAGCGTTCAGATTGCAGGGTTACCGCGTGACCGAAACTGGGGGCGGCGGACCTGATGGCGGCATTGACTTGGCGTTAACCAAAGGCACAGAAAAGTTTCTTGTTCAATGCAAGCAGTGGAAGGCCTACAGAGTCAGCGTGGATGTGGTGCGCGAACTTTACGGCGTTATGGCTGCAAAAGGCGCTGCAGGCGGCTTTGTTGTCACATCGGGCCGCTTTACCGACGACGCACGCAAGTTTGCAGAAGGTCGTAATGTTCAGTTAGTAGACGGCTCAAAGCTTTTCGCCATGATCAAGCAAGCAAAGCAGTCACTGGCAACGAATGCGCAGCCAGCCAGCAACAAACCGCCAATGGCAACGGCAAGAGCAGTCGCTGCACCAAGCTGCCCGCTGTGTGGTGCAGGCATGGTCAAGCGCACCGCGCGCAGCGGCAGCAATGCGGGCAATGAGTTCTGGGGGTGTTCAACATTTCCAAAATGCCGAGGGGTTCGGCCGCTCGGGTAAGGCAGAGCTGGATAAGACGCCAAGTTTTTACCCTGAAACTCGTATTCCTGAGCTCTTTCAGGCCATTTTCACCTATCAAAAGTGCCTAAAACCCAATAAATACGAGCGCAAGCAGCTATTTTTTTGGTAGCGTTTCAAGTGTGCCAAAGAAGCCTGTTCAGCGCCCAGCCACCGCCCTGAACGGATTAAACCCGGTGATCAGTGCCGTCGCTGCCAGCACCAGCACACAGCCCGGCAGCATGCCCCAGGTGACCGGTTCCCTCAAAAACAGCGCGCCCCAGCCCACCCCAAACAGCGGGATCATGAAGGCCGCCGAGGTGGCGGCGCTGGCCGCAATCTCGCGCATCAGCCGCATGCTGATCCAGTACATGAAGCCCGAGGTGATGATGCCCAGCATGGCAACTGACAGCAACGCGCCCGTGCTGTAACGCGCATCAGGCGCGGCTGCCGCCGCAGGCAGCAGCAAAATAAGTGTGGCTGCCACATGCACCACTGCCGATGCGGGCAGGGGCCCATGCGCCATGGTGGCGCGTTTCATCAAGATGGCGCCAAAACCGTAAGCGGCCGCCGCAGCGATGCAGGCCAGTGCTGCCAGAAGCACACGCGGTGTCACGGCCACCGGCCCCAATTGCACCAGCAGAGCCACACCGGCAAAACCGACAACACAGCCCAACAGGCGGCGCGCGGTCAGCCGCTCTTCCTGCGCAGCGGCGGCACCCAACACGCCAAACAACGGCGCCGTGGCATTCAGCACGGCTGAATAACCGGCGGGTATCTCCAGCGCCGCCCAGCTGAACAGCACAAAGGGCGCCACCACCGTCAGCAGGCTCAGCAGCCCCAACCGGGGCCATGCGGCACGCGATGGCCACTTTTCACGCAGCGCCCGCATCAGCAGCGTCAACACCAGAGCGGCCAGCAGGCAACGCAGGCCAGCCAGCACCCACGGCCCCAGCGCCGGGCTGGCAACGCGGAGCAGGGGAAATGAGCCGCCCCAGAGGGCAGACAAGAAGATCAATTGGAGGAAGTGGCGAGTCTGCATGGGGACGTTTGATCCAGGCCGTTGTGCGGGATTCAGGCATGGGAGGAATCGGGGGGAAGAATCGGGGTCAGATTCCAATTGTTTCATTATCAGGCCATTTCAACCTGTAAAAGCGCCATAAAGCCAATAAATACGGGCGCAACCAGCTATAAATTAAATAGCGATTGACTTTACTCCAGCCACCCATCCAATCAGATCAGTTCAGCCAATTGGCGCGGCGAACAGACGGTGACGCCTTCAAAGCGCTTGCCATAGCCCGGTCCAAAGTGCGTGCTGTCCCCTGTAACAAGCACATCGCAGGCTAAAGCCATAGCTGCCAGCAGTACGGGGCGGTCTTTTTCAGGCAACCAAAGCGCGGCGGCTTGAAGTGTTGGCGATGACTGCGCAAACTGCACAGTGCTGACATCGACCTGGCTAAGCAGCGTGTCGAGTTCGCTTACGGCTTGCGCGTCGGCTTTGGCGGCAATATTGCGACTGGCTTCAGCCTGTACGTAGCTGTCAGCTACCAAGGTGTGGTTGGCCAGTTTTAGATGTCGCAGCAGTTGCCGGAGGGAGTGTCTGAATTTCTGTGTGTGAAGCGGATTGGATGTTAGCTGAGGTTTGAAGGTTTTTGGATTTTTTCTTTTCAAAGAGGCCCCTGCCAGGCCGCCGGAGGCGTCCCCCTCCCGTTTTCTG
>JBILXX010000054.1:0-23500 GCA_044378095.1 Polaromonas sp. | reverse complement strand
CATGGGCGCTCACCAAGTTCATGATTCAATACCCTGATCTTGCAGCCTTTTAGGCGGTGCCCGCAACTTTTTTTACCTCACGTAGCGGTTAATTCGGCTGGCTTGCGGAATTCTGCAAGTCCCTCAAACGGCTTTAAAACCGGTGACCCCGGCTTGCTGGATGATGCCGATTCAGCCCAATCGCAAAGTGTAAATCTACCAACCCAGGCCGATGTCCTGATCGTCGGTTGTGGCCCAGCCGGGCTGACGCTGGCGGCTCAACTGGCGGCCTTCCCTGACATCCGAACCGTGATCGTGGATCAAAAGCCGGGGCCTTTGCTATTGGGGCAGGCTGACGGCGTGGCTTGCCGCACGATGGAGATGTTTGAAGCCTTCGGCTTTGTACACAAGGTGCTGCAAGAAGCCTATTGGGTCAATGAAACCACGTTTTGGACACCATCGGCTTCAGATTCTCAGCAGATTGCGCGCAGTGGGCGTGTGCAGGATGTGGAAGAGGGTCTGTCGCACATGCCGCACGTGATCTTGAACCGGGCACGGGTACATGACTTTTATCTGGATGCCATGGCGCGATCTGCTTCGCGCCTGGTGCCGCATTACAGCCGCCGTATGACCGGCTTGGTGCGTTCGTCTGACGTTGTGGCAGACTATCCTGTGACGGTCAGTTTTGAGCGTCAGGACGCAGGCCACACGGGCAGCATTGAATCCATTCGCGCCCGCTACGTCGTCGGTTGTGACGGTGCCCGCAGCGCTGTCCGCCAGGCCATGGGCCTGACATTAAAGGGTGACTCTGCCAACCACGCCTGGGGCGTGATGGATGTGCTGGTGGTCACAGACTTTCCGGACATCCGTTTCAAGTCATTGATCCAGTCGGCCGACGAGGGCGCGCTGCTGATCATTCCGCGTGAAGGCGGCTACCTGGTGCGCCTGTATGTCGAAATGGACAAGCTCAACCCCAATGAGCGGGTTTTCAGCCGCAACATCACGATTGAGCAATTGATTGCAGCTGCCCAGCGGATTTTCAGGCCCTACACACTGGACGTCAAAGAAGTGGCCTGGTGGTCGGTCTATGACATTGGCCAGAGGGTCACAGACAGGTTTGACGACTGCAAACCCGAGGATGTGGCCAGCCGCCAGCCACGCATCTTCATTGCTGGTGACGCGTGCCACACCCACAGCCCCAAGGCCGGGCAGGGCATGAATGTGTCGATGCAGGACGCCTTCAATCTGGGCTGGAAGCTGGCCGCCGTCCTGCAAGGGCGCAGTCGGGCAAGTTTGCTGCACACCTATTCAGCCGAGCGGCAAGCGGTGGCGCAAGAATTGATTGACTTCGACCGTGAGTGGGCTGCCATGCTCAGCCAATCCGCCACTGCGTCTGAGGTTGACAGCGCGCAGGTGCAACGCTACTTTGTACAGCATGGCCGTTACACCGCTGGCACGGCGACACGCTACCTGCCTGGCTCCACCCGGTGCAAGCTCACTGGTGGTGCGACGCATCAAAGTCTGGCCACCGGATTTCAGATTGGCATGCGCTTTCACTCCGCACCTGTTGTCCGGATGAGCGATGGTAAACAGATGCAGCTTGGGGAGACACTGCAGGCTGATGGCCGCTGGCGACTGATTTGCTTTGCCGGACTTGGCGATACAGCCACGCCTGGCTCACCGATGGCCCAGCTTTGCGCGTTTTTGAGCCAGTCGGAGCAGTCGCCCATGAAGCGCTACACCCCTGTTGGCGCAGATGCGGATGCTGTTATCGACATCCGCGCAGTGTTTCAGCAAAACCATCACACCCTGGCCGTCACAGCCCTGCCAGAACTGCTCTTCCCGCCCAAAGGACGCTACGGGCTGCGAGACTACGAAAAAGCGTTCTGTGCACTGGATGACGGGCAGAACATATTCGCCGTGCGCGGCATCAACCGCGCTGAGGGATGCCTGGTGGTGGTGCGCCCTGACCAGTACGTCGCACAAGTCCTACCCTTGGACGACACCGCCGCGCTGACCGGATTTTTTGAAAGCTTCATGCGCCATCCACAGCCTTGAGGATTCGCTCCGCACGCGACTTGCAAATTTAAAAAGGACACCCCATGAAACTCGTTCGCTATGGCAGCCCCGGTCAAGAAAAACCTGGCCTGATCGACGCTGAAGGCTTATTGCGTGACTTGAGCGCGCATGTCAAAGACATTGGCCCGGCCCAGCTCAGCGATCCGGCTTTGGCCAAACTGCGCAAAATCAAAACTGCCAGCCTGCCACGGGTCAAGGGTTCGCCACGCATGGGTTGCCCGGTCTCTGGCACGCCCAAGTTCATCGCCATTGGCCTGAACTACGCCGACCACGCGGCGGAGGCGGGCATGCCGATTCCCGAAGAGCCGATTGTTTTTATGAAAGCCACCAGCTGCATTCAGGGCCCAAACGATCCGGTCATGTTGCCCAAAGGGTCGGTCAAAACCGATTGGGAAGTGGAGTTAGGCGTGGTCATCGGCACACGCGCACGCTATGTTTCACAAAAAGACGCGCTGAATCATGTGGCGGGCTACTGCACAATCAACGACGTGAGCGAGCGTGAATTTCAGATCGAGCGCGGCGGCACCTGGGACAAGGGCAAAGGCTGTGATACCTTCGGGCCGATCGGGCCGTATTTGGTGACCCGCGACGACGTGCCCCACCCGCAAAAGCTCAGCATGTGGCTGGACTTGAATGGCAAGCGCATGCAAACCGGCTCTACCCGCACGATGATTTTCAGCGTCGCCAAAATCATCAGCTACGTCAGCCAGTTTATGACGCTGGAGCCCGGTGACATCATCACCACGGGTACGCCGCCCGGTGTCGGCATGGGCATGAAGCCTGCCTTGTACGTCAAAAAAGGCGATGTCATGACGCTGGGGATCGAGGGCTTGGGCGAGCAACGGCAGCGGGTCGTTCCCTTCAAGCGTTGAATTTGAAGTTCCCTTAAAAGGCAAATAAAGGGTTTACCCGTTGTTTGCCTAGACAGCCACCCCTAGAAAACGGGATTTCTATCGATAGAAACGCGCACTTCTTCAAATTGCTGCAAAATAGAACGACCGTTCGTTTTATTTGCCTTAATCAATTTGAACACCATGGCCGTTGTCGAACTCTCAGTCAAACCTGCCCGTGCTGGATCGCTCCCGGCAGGCGGCGCAGCAGTGCACAAAGGTCAGCAAACCAAAGCCGCGATTGTGGATGCGGCCTTGGGCCTGGCCACACAAATTGGCCTGGAAGGCCTGAGCATTGGCGCGCTGGCTGAGGTCATGCGCATGAGCAAGTCCGGCGTGTTCGCGCACTTTGGTTCGCGTGAAGAGCTTCAAATATCGGTCATTCGTGAGTATTACGCCCGCTTCGAAGTGGAGGTGTTTTACCCGGCATTGCAGGCAGCCAGAGGCATGCCACGCCTGAAGGCACTGTTTCAAAACTGGATGAACCGTACCTCGGTCGAAATTGACTCAGGCTGCCTTTTCATCAGCGGCGCTGTAGAGTTTGATGACCGCCCAGGCCCGGTGCGCGATGCACTTGCCGGCTCCGTCAAAACCTGGCTGGCCGCCATGCATCGGGCGGTGGTGCAAACCAAACAAGCCGGTCATTTGCGCAGTGATGTGGACGAGCAGCAGATGGCATTTGAAATTCACGGACTGATTCTGGCGCTGCACTACGAAGCACGTTTTTTGAAAACCCCCGGTTCTGTGGCCAGAGCGCACACCGGTTTTGCCAACATTCTGGCGCGCTACGGCAGCGCCTCAACCAACACCTGATCTTCATTTTTAAGGAGTCTTAACATGCCTATTTACAACCCCCCCCTTCGCGACATGCAATTTGTGATGCACGAAGTGCTCAAAGTGTCTGAAGAACTCAAGCCCATGGCCAAGTACGCCGATGCGGACGTAGACACCATTAACGCCGTGCTGGAAGAAGGCGCAAAATTTGCCACCGAGGTCATCTTCCCGCTCAACATCAGTGGTGACCAGGAAGGCTGCAAACTGGACATCAACACCCACGCTGTGACCACGCCCAAGGGCTTTAAAGAAGCCTATGCCAAGTATGTTGAAGGTGGCTGGCCTGCGCTCAGCGGTGACCCGGCTTATGGCGGTCAGGGCTTGCCGCTGGTCATCAACCAGTGCTTTTATGAAATGCTCAACAGCGCCAACCAGGCCTGGACCATGTATCCCGGCCTGACGCATGGCGCACACGCTGCGCTGCACAGCCACGGCACCGAAGAGCAAAAAGAGACCTATCTGCACAAAATGACCAGCGGTGAATGGACCGGCACCATGTGCCTGACCGAGCCCCATTGCGGCACTGACCTGGGCCTGATGCGCACCAAGGCCGAAGCCCTGCCCGACGGCACCTACAAAATCACCGGCAACAAGATTTTCATCAGCGCTGGCGAGCACGACATGGCCGGCAACATCATTCACCTTGTGTTGGCCCGCCTGCTAGACGCGCCACCCGGCATCAAGGGCGTGAGCCTGTTCATCGTGCCCAAGTTCATGGTGAATAAAGACGGAACATTAGGCGCGCGCAATGGCATTTACTGCGGTGGCCTGGAGCACAAGATGGGCATCCACGGCAATGCGACCGCGCAGATCGTCCTCGACGGCGCCATTGGCACCCTGGTAGGCGCGCCCAACAAGGGCATGCAAGGCATGTTTGTGATGATGAATGCAGCCCGCCTGGGCGTGGGCAACCAGTCATTAGGACTGACCGAGGTGGCCTACCAGAATGCACTGGCCTATGCCAAAGATCGCACGCAAATGCGCTCCCTGTCAGGCGTCAAGGCCAAAGACAAAACGGCTGACCCGATCATCGTTCACCCCGATGTTCGCAAAATGCTGTTGACCGCCAAAGCCTATGCTGAAGGTGGCCGTGCGCTGGCGACTTACTGCGCGGTGCTGCTGGACAAAGAGCACGGGCATCCGGACGAGGCTGTGCGCAAGGAAAGCGGTGAAATTTTGTCGCTTCTGACCCCCATCGTGAAAGCCTTTCTGACGGACAACGGTCATATCTCCACCAATGCCTGCCTGCAGGTGTTTGGTGGCCACGGCTTTATCAAAGAGTGGGGCATGGAGCAGTTTGTGCGCGACAACCGCATCAACATGATTTACGAAGGCACCAACACCATCCAGTCACTGGATTTGCTCGGCCGTAAAGTCCTGAGCAACAACGGCGCAACCCTGAAGAAATTCGGCAAGCTGATTGGCGCGCTGGTGCAAGAAGAAGGTGTGAACGAAAAGATGGCTGAGTTCATCAACCCGCTGGCTGTGCTGGCCGAGCAGATGACCAAGTTCACCACCGAACTGGGCTTCAAGGGCTTTCAGAACGCCGATGAAGTAGGTGCTGCGGCAGTGGACTATTTGCGCGTCGCTGGCCATCTGGTGTTTGGTTACTTCTGGGCGCGCATGGCTCAGGTTGCTTTGCGCGAAATCGCTGCTGGTAATCAGGACAAGTTCTACATTGCCAAACTGCAAACCGCCCGCTTTTACTTTGCCAAGCTGTTCCCTGAAACAGCAACGCTGATGCGCACAGCGCGCAGCGGCGCCAAGTCGCTGATGGAAACTGACGAAGCGCTGGCCTGATCGCCCTGCCCAACACAAAGGTCATCATGCAAAAATTCACTGTAAAAAAAGTCGCCATTCTGGGCGCAGGCGTGATGGGTGCGCAAATCGCCGCGCATCTGGTCAACTGCAAGATCCCGGTTGTGCTGTTTGATTTGCCTGCCAAGGAAGGCCCAAAGAACGGTATCGTCACGCGGGCCATCGAGGGGCTGAAGAAACTCAAGCCCGCGCCCCTCGGGGTTGCGGAAGATGCGGCGTTGATTCAGCAAGCAAATTACGAAGAGCACATGGATGTGCTCAAAGAATGCGACCTGGTCATCGAAGCCATCGCCGAGCGCATGGACTGGAAGACCGACCTGTATCACAAGATAGCCCCGTACATTGCCGAAGGCGCGATTGTGGCCAGCAACACGTCTGGCCTGTCCATCACCAAACTCAGTGAAGCTCTGCCCGAGTCGATCAAGCCGCGCTTTTGCGGCATTCACTTCTTCAACCCGCCGCGCTATATGACGCTGGTCGAGCTGATCAACACACCGACCACCGGTGCTGCGGTGCTGGACGACCTGGAAGCATTCGTCACCAGCGGCCTGGGCAAAAACGTCATTCGCGCCCACGACACGCCCAACTTCATCGCTAACCGTGTCGGCATTGCCGGCATGCTGGCCATCATCAAACAGACGGAAGCGTTTGGCCTGACCTACGACGTGGTCGATGACTTGACAGGCAAAAAGCTGGGTCGTGCCAGCTCGGGCACCTTCCGCACGGCCGATGTGGTTGGCCTGGACACCATGGCGCATGTGATCAAAACGCTGCAAGACAACCTGGGTGAAGGCGAGGGCAAAACGCCTGACCCTTTCACCGGCATGTACGGCACACCGCCGGTACTGGCCAGGCTGCTTGAATCTAAAAGCCTTGGCCAGAAAACCGGTGCTGGCTTTTATAAAAAGGTGGGCCGCGATATTTTGCGGCTTGACCCTGAAAGCATGGAATACGTTGCAGGTGGTGCCAAGTCCAACGACGTGGTGGCGCGCATGCTGAAAAAGCCTGCGGGCGAACGCTTGAGCCTGCTGCGCAATGCAGAAGGCGCAGAAGCCCGCTTTTTGTGGGCCATCTTGCGAGACCAGTTTCATTATGCAGCCGTGCATCTGGAGACGATTGCCGAATCCGCCCGCGACATCGATTTTGCCATGCGCTGGGGTTTTGGTGCCAAGCAGGGCCCCTTTGAGTTGTGGCAACAGGCCGGCTGGTTGCAGGTGGCAACCATGATCAAGGAAGACATTGATGCGGGCAAAGCCCTTTCAAGCGCGCCGCTGCCAGACTGGGTGTTCAAAGGACCAGTCGCTGAGGCTGGAGGCGTTCATACAGCGCAGGGTTCGTGGTCTGCCTCCGCCAAAAAATTCATCCCCAAGCGCCAGTTGCCGGTGTATGCGCGTCAGCATTTCCCTGAAGATGTGCTGGGTGCCAAAGCGCCTTCGTTTATCACCGCAGGCACCACGCTGCATGAAGACGATGCCATTCGTTTGTGGACACTGGACGATGAGGTGCTGATTGCCAGCATCAAAACCAAAATGCACGCCATCAGCCCTGACGTGGCCGAAGGCCTGGCACTGGGCGTTGACATGGCCGAAAAAAGCTACAAGGGCCTGGTGATCTGGTCGAACGACGACATGTTCTCTGCCGGAGCTGACCTGCAGGCCATGTTGCCTGCCTTCATGATGAGCGGCGTCGCGGCCATTGATGAGGTCGAGGCCGAGCTGCAAAAAGTGATGCTGAAAATGCGTTACGCCGCTGTGCCAGTGGTGTCCGCCATTCGTGGTTTGGCGCTTGGTGGTGGCTGTGAGATGGCGGTGTATTCTGCCAAACGCGTTGCCGCGATGGAAAGCTACATCGGCCTGGTTGAAGTCGGCGTGGGCCTGGTGCCCGGCGCAGGTGGGCTGGCCTACATTGCACGTCGCGCGGCTGAAAACGCCGCCAAATCGACCAACAAGGACATGCTGCCGTTTTTGATTGAAGGCTTCACGGCAGCCGCCATGGCTACCGTGGGCACCAGCGCGATTGAAAGCCGCAAGATTGGCTATCTGCTGGACAGCGATCTGATCGTGCCCAACGTCAATGAACTGCTGTTTGTGGCCATCAACGAAGCGCGTGCGATGTATGACTCGGGCTACCGTGCGCCCTTGAAAAGGTCTTTCCCGGTCGTTGGCCGCAACGGCCTGGCCACCATCAAGGGCCAGCTCGTCAACATGCGCGATGGCGGCTTTATCAGTGCCCATGACTTTCACATCGCCAGCCTGATTGCAGGCGTGGTGTGCGGCGGCGATGTCGACAACGGAACGATGGTGACGGAAGAGTACTTGATGACGCTGGAGCGCAAGGCGTTTTGCTCGCTGCTTGAAAACGCCAAAACTCAGGAACGCATCATGGGAATGATGAGCACGGGCAAGCCCGTGCGCAACTGATCATGCGCAGCCCAAACCGCCTTGAACGTCAGCTCGAACGGCTCAGCGAGGTACCGGCGTTTGCCCGACCCTGGTTTCGCAGTGTGTTGCTGGGGCGGGCTGTGCCTTTTACTGGCACGGCCAAGCTGCGTTACGAAGAGATGTCTGCCAGCTGTGTTCAGATCTTTGTGGCCAACAATGCCAAAGTGCGTAACCACATTGGCGGCGTGCATGCCATGGCCAGCACGCTGGCGGCAGAAACCGCTACCGGCATGGTGATGGGCATGAACGTGCGGGACGACTGCCTGCCGGTGGTCAAGGACATGCGCGTGCAATTCAAAAAGCGCGGCCAGGGGGCCATGCGCGCCGTGGCCACACTGACGGACGAACAGCGCGAGTTGATCCGCAGCACCACCAAAGGCGAAGTCACCGTTGCTGTGACAGTCACAGACGAGTCGGGTAACCAGCCCATTGAATGCGAATTCATCTGGGCGTGGATACCGTCCACCCGCCCACCCAAAACTGAAACAGCCAATACCGATATTTAACGCCTTTGAAGGCACAAGGACTCACCATGAGCAAACAGATTCAAGAAGCCTACATCGTTGCCGCCACGCGCACACCCATTGGCCGTTCGCATCGCGGTTTTTTCCGCAACACCCGGCCTGACGATTTGCTGGTCAGCGCACTGCGCGCTGCGCTGGCCCAAGTCCCCACGCTGGACCCGAAGGCGATTGAAGACATCATTTGCGGCTGCGCGATACCTGAAGGACCGCAGGGCCTGAACATTGCACGAATTGGCGCTGTGCTGGCAGGCCTGCCCACCAGTGTGGGGGGCATCACTGTCAATCGTTTTTGCGCATCGGGCTTGTCGGCCGTGCAAATGGCTGCTGACCGCATTCGTGTGGGCGAGGCTGAAGTCATGATTGCAGCGGGCGTCGAGTCGATGAGCATGGTGCCCATGTCGGGTAATTCGCCTTCGCTGTCGCCTGCCATGTTTGCGAACGATGAAAACATCGGCATCGCTTACGGCATGGGCCTGACGGCCGAGAAGGTCGCCCAGCAATGGAAAGTTTCACGCACGGCGCAGGACGAGTTTGCCTATGCGTCGCACATGAAGGCACTCAAGGCGCAGCAGGCGGGCGAGTTCACGAATGAAATCACGCCAGTTGAAGTGACAGACCGCACGGCCAATCTGGAAACGGGTGAAGTCATCGCCACCACCCGCACGGTGAGCATGGACGAAGGTGCGCGGCCCGACACGACTGTTGAAGGCCTGGCGAAGCTCAAAACCGTTTTTGCAGCACGTGGCTCTGTCACGGCGGGCAACAGCTCGCAAACGTCAGATGGCGCAGGTGCCCTCATCTTGGCGAGTGAAAAGGCCGTCAAGCAGTTTGGCCTCAAACCGCTGGCGCGCTTTGTCAGCTATGCCGCCAAGGGCGTGCCACCGCACATCATGGGTATTGGCCCGATTGAGGCGATACCCGCTGCGCTGGGCTATGCAGGCCTGAAGCAGGACGACATTGACTGGTTTGAACTGAACGAGGCTTTTGCCGCGCAATCGCTGGCCGTCATCAACACCCTCGGTTTGAATGCTGCCAAAGTCAACCCCATGGGCGGCGCGATTGCTCTCGGCCACCCGCTGGGTGCAACGGGTGCGATTCGTGCGGCCACCGTTATCCACGCTTTGCAACGCCACCAGCTCAAGTACGGCATGGTGACGATGTGCGTGGGCATGGGGCAGGGCGCTGCGGGTATTTTTGAGCGGGTTTAAGGCCTGAAACTGGTTAAAATCTTTCCTTTTAGGTGTCTTTTATGGCTCCAGGTCAATAAAGACGGGCGCAAGCAGCTACTGAATATATAGCAAAATTTCAGGTTTTCCGGTTCTCGGCCACACCCACACTACACATGACCACATCCCACATCCCAGAAATCCTCACGAACCTTGATGCAGGTGTGATGACGCTGACCATCCATCGCGTTGACAAGAAGAACTCGATCACCTCCGCCATGTACGCAGCTATGGCCGACGCGCTGGCTGCGGCTGAAAGCGACCCCGCTGTGCGTGTCGTTGTTATTCAAGGGCATGAAACCATTTTTTCAGCCGGCAACGACATCGGGGACTTTCTGAACAAGCCGCCTTCAACACAAGACTCCCCGGTTTTTCGATTTTTACGCGGCATCAGCACTTTCCCCAAGCCTGTTGTGGCTGCTGTTTGCGGGCCAGCGGTCGGCATTGGCACCACCCTGTTGCTTCACTGTGATTTGATTTACGCAGGTGACAATGCCGCGTTCTCGATGCCGTTTGTCAATCTTGGGTTGTGTCCCGAGGCGGCCTCCAGTCTTCTGGTGCCGCAGCTCATGGGTTACCCAAGAGCCGCTGAGGCGCTGCTGCTGGGCGAGCCCTTTACGGCTGAAACCGCACTTGAAATTGGGCTCATCAATCGCATCGTGCCACCCTCTGAAGCCAGCGCCTTGGCGCACCAGCAGGCGCGCAAACTGGCCGCTAAACCCCTGTCGTCCGTGATCGAAACCAAGCGGCTGATGAAAAAGGGCAATACCAGCCTGATGGCAGAGCGCATGGCCGAAGAGGCCACAAGCTTTGGCCGGATGCTCAGCGAGCCCGCTGCGCGTGAGGCTTTCACGGCTTTCATGCAAAAGCGCAAGCCTGACTTTACAAACGTGTGATTTGGCCAAGAACAGCTTTCTGAGCTGATTTCAAGAGTGTTTTAGGCCTTTAGACGAATGAATTCGGGCGCAAGCAGCTCCTGTAACTATAGCGGCCAAAGTCTACCTCAGTGACGGCAAACCAATGCCTGCCGCGTCAAACCCGCCGTCGACAGCCAGAACCTGGCCATTGATGTAGCTGGCCGCCGGGCTGCATAAAAACCCGACGCCTTCTGCAATTTCTTCCGGCGTGCCGTAGCGCGCCAGAGGGATGGCGTCGGCATAGTCTGCGCGAATCGCTGCGCTGTGGACTTTTTTGGCCATGTCGGTATCGACCGGGCCGGGTGCAATGGCATTGACGCGAATGCCCATGTTGCCCAGCTCGACGGCCTGTTGTTTGGTCAGGTGAATGATTGCTGCCTTGCTGGTGCCATAGGCCACCCGCAGCGCGCTGGCCCGCAGGCCCGAGATGGACGCAATGTTGACCACTGCACCATAGCCGCCTGCAGTTTTGGCATTCTTCAGCATTTCAGGCGCGCAGGCCTGGGCGCATAAAAACGCGCCATCCAGATTGACCGACATCACATGCCGCCATTCGTCAAACGTGTGCTCCAGCAGCGGTTTGAAAACCGCAAAGCCGGCGTTGTTGACCAGCGCGTCAATGCGGCCGAAAGTTCTGCTGATGTTGGTCACCGCCGCGCTGACCTCTGTTGGGCTGGCCACGTCGCAGTGCGCAGCCAGAACACGAGCCGGATCGCCCATCGCAGCGCTGGCTTTGAGCAAGGTCTCGTTGTCAATGTCCAGCAGCGCCACGCGGTAGCCGTGCGCCAAAAACCATTGGGCGCAAGCCAGGCCAATGCCGCGCGCAGCGCCTGTGATGACGGCGACGGGTTGTTCAGTAGAGTTTGTTGTCATAGGGTATCGGTTAGATATCAGGGGTGATTGTCTGCCATGCGCTTGGCAAGTGAACGAGGCATCCTGATCAGTTTGCCATCCAGCGTTTGCACTTGCGCCTGCAAAAACACCTCGCTGTTTGTCAGCAACTGCCCATAAAGTGATTCACACAACTGGCGTGCGCGCAGGCCGGGCCAGTTGGCGGGCAACAAGGCTTGCGGCAGGTTGGGGTCACGCAGCAACACCTTGCGGTATTCGTGAATGAGCAAGGTGCGCACAAAAAAAGCTTCCACCGGACTCAACCTGGCGGCGATTTTCGGCATCGGTTCAAAGCGCGTTACAAACTGTTTGAACGCAGCTTCTACCTGGTCGAGTTTGAAAGTCGCATGCATCACAGTTTGCAGCGGTTTGCCTGAATAACCCGCCATGCTTTGGGCGCTCAACACAACCGTTTTTTCAGCCGCGCTGGACGCGCTGAGGATGTCCTTGAGCGATGCGCGGCTGGCATGCGGATGGGCAAACACATTGGGCGACAGCTCTCCAAAACCTTCCCAACGCAGCTCGCGCTTCAAGTGCAGGCGCGCACTGGCGGGTATGCCAGCGCCCAAAATGGCAAGCGTCCACAGCCCGTCCCACTCTGGCGGTTTGAAGTCATAAATACGTCGCGCAGCATGTTGAACCCGCTGTAGCCCTGCTGCCGTCAAGGTATAAAAGCTGCGCCTGCCCAGCCGGGTACAGGCCAGCCATTCGTCAGCACTCAAACGAAACGCGCTGGTACGCACCAGCCGTGCTGAAAGGCCAAACAGCTCGGCCAATTGAATCAGGCTGCCCAGCCACACAGCCTGGTCGCGCTGCGCCATTACATCACCATACAGGGTGATCAACAGCGAGTTGGCTCGTAGCACCAGACCGCGTTGCAGCCGGGCGACAGGGGGTGAAATTTTGAGCTCACTCAAAGAGATGGGCATGACAAAGCGATACACATCCTTTGATTGTAAGAATCTTTTTGTATCAGTAAGATCTGGGGTTGTTTTGGAGCTTGGTATGTATGCACAACTGGTAGAAACGGGCACGAAAGGCGTGAAAGCGCTGGACGATATGTCGCCCCAAGAACGCGCCTGGCAGACAAAAATTGATGCGGGCGTCAAGACAGAACCCAAAGACTGGATGCCTGAGGCTTATCGCAAAACGCTGGTGCGGCAAATTTCGCAGCACGCGCATTCTGAATACGTCGGTATGCTGCCTGAAGCCAACTGGATTGGCCGGGCCCCCACGCTCAAACGCAAAGCGATTTTGCTGGCCAAGGTACAAGACGAGGCTGGCCACGGCCTGTATTTGTACAGCGCGGTTGAAACGCTGGGCGTGACGCGCGATGCGGTGTACCGAGACTTGCTCAGCGGCAAAGCCAAGTACTCCAGCATCTTCAATTACCCCACACTGACCTGGGCAGACATTGGCGCGATTGGCTGGTTGGTTGATGGCTCAGCCATCGTTAACCAGGTGCCAATTTGCCGCTGCTCGTACGGGCCCTATGCACGTGCGATGGTGCGGGTGTGCAAGGAGGAGTCGTTTCACCAGCGCCAGGGTTTTGACATCATGGTGGCGCTTTGCAATGGCACGCCAGCGCAAAAAGCCATGGCGCAAGACGCGCTCAACCGCTGGTGGGGGCCTTCGATTGCCATGCATGGCCCCGCAGATGAGGCGTCAGTCAACAGCGCGCAGTCGATGGCGTGGAAGATCAAACTGAACAGCAACGATGAGCTACGGCAAAAGTTTATCGATCAGACAGTGCCACAAATTGAGTTTTTGGGGCTTGAGCTGCCCGACAAGGATTTGAAGTGGAATGAAGCGCGGGGCCATTACGACTACGGGCCCATTGACTGGGTTGATTTTTTCAACGTGGTCAAAGGCAAAGGCCCGTGCAATGAAGAGCGGCTGGCCGCCCGCAACAAAGCCTGGGACGACGGTGCCTGGTTTCGTGAGGCTTTGAGCGCGCATGCTGACAAGCAGGATGCCGAACTTTTAAAACAGGCCGCATGACATGAGCGAGGCAACAACCGCACGCGAATGGCTGATGTGGGAAGTGTTCATTCGCAGCCAGCACGGCCTGGCGCACAAACATGTGGGCAGCCTGCACGCCGCCAATTCTGAAAGCGCGCTGCAGCACGCCCGTGATGTGTACACGCGCCGCAACGAGGGTGTGAGTATCTGGGTGGTGCTGGCGAGTCATGTGGTGGCCAGCAGCCCGGACGACAAAGCCGCGCTGTTTGACCCGGCGCAGTCCAAGGTGTTTCGGCACCCGACGTTTTTCCCCACGCCTGATGGCGTGAAGCACATTTAAGCGTATGACCCCGAAGTTTGAATACCTTTTAAGGCTGGGTGACAACTGCCTGGTGCTGTCTCAGCAGTTATCGAGCTGGTGCGGCCACGGCCCGGCACTTGAAGAAGACCTGGCGCTGACCAATACCGCGCTGGACTTGCTGGGTCAGGCTCGCTTGTGGCTGTCGTATGCAGGCGAGGTCGAAGGCGCGGGTCGTGATGAAGACGCATTGGCCTACCACCGCGATGCGCCCGAGTATCGCAACCTGCTCATCGTGGAGCAGCCCAACGGCCACTATGGCAACACGATGGCGCGTCAGTTTTTGTTTGACGTTTGGCACCAGGCAATACTTGCAGGCCTGTGTCAGTCCAGCGACCCGCGGATGGCTGATATTGCGCAAAAGTCGGTCAAGGAAGTGCGTTACCACGTTGAGCGTTCGGCGGGACTGATGGTGGCGCTGGGCGACGGCACGGCGCTGAGCCGCGAACGCATGCAGGGCGCTGTCAGCAAGCTGTGGCCGTACGCGCATGAGTGGTTTGAGTCAGATCCGGTCGACGCGCAATGCGCGCTGGAAGGCCTTTGCCCAGCGGCCAGCAGCCTGGCAGATGGCTGGCACGCCCGTGTGAGGGCTGTTTTGGATCGCGCCACGCTCACCATGCCAGAAGGTACGGGTCACCAAAAAGGTGGCAAGCGCGGCTTGCATACCGAGCACCTCAGCCACCTGCTCGCGCCCATGCAGGTGCTGCAGCGTACGCATCCAGGAGCGCAGTGGTGACCGTTGCAAGGGCAGCAAGTCGTGAAACACTGCTGGTCTGGCTGGGCCAGGTCATGGACCCTGAAGTGCCTGTGGTGTCGATTGTTGGCCTGGGCATCTTGCGTGATGTGCAGTGGTCGGACAGTTCTGCAAATTCCGTGCTTGTCACTGTCACGCCCACCTATTCAGGCTGCCCTGCAACCGAGGTTATTGCACAGTCGATTCGTGAAGCGCTTCAGGCACGCGGCATTGAACAGGTTGTTGTGCGCACCCAGCTTTCACCCGCCTGGACGACCGACTGGATGACCCCGCAAGGCCGCGATGCCCTGCGTGCCTACGGCATAGCGCCACCTGCCACCCGTGCGTCAACTGCCAACGGCAGCCTGGTGATTGACATTGCAGCGCTGATCCCCAGCAAAGTGGTGGTGCCATGCCCGCAGTGCGATTCCCGCAAAACGCGGCTTTTGTCGCAGTACGGTTCTACCGCCTGCAAGGCGCTGTACCAGTGCAACAGTTGCCTGGAGCCTTTTGACTATTTCAAGCCGCATTGACGGCAGAAAGCAGCTTTGAGCACACATTCATTTCACAGCCTGAAAGTGGCCAGCGTGCAAGCGCTGACCCGCGACAGCATGGCCATCACCTTTGCCGTGCCTGAGGTATTGCAGGATACTTTTGCATTTGTGGCTGGTCAGTACCTGACCTTGCGTGCTTTGATTGATGGCCAGGAGGTGCGACGCTCGTATTCCATCTGTTCGGCTGTGCAAGACGGATGCTTGCGAATCGCTATTAAAAAAGTAGCTGGTGGCGAATTCAGCCATTGGGCTGCAAGTAATTTACTGCCCGGTGTAGTGATAGACGTGATGCCGCCCCAAGGCCATTTTCACATCCCGCTCCTGCCCGAAGCAGCCCGTCACGTCGTTGCGTTTGCAGCCGGTAGCGGTATCACGCCCATGCTGGCCATCATCAAAACCATGTTGATCGCTGAGCCTTCTGTGCACATCACGCTGGTGTATGGCAACCGCTCGTCTGGCAGCGTGATGTTCAAGGAAGAGCTGGAGGATTTAAAGGACACCTACCTGACGCGCCTGAATCTGGTGTGGGTCATGAGCCGAGAATCGCAAGACATTGAGCTGTTCAACGGACGCATTGACTATGACAAAACCACAGAGCTGCTGGGCCGATGGGTTGACCCTGCCAGTATTGACGCTGCATTCATTTGCGGGCCCCACGAAATGATGCTGGCTGTGACCCAGGCACTGGAAGACAAAGGTGTTGACAAATCGCGCATCAAGGCAGAGCTGTTTGGCACGCCGATGCCAGCCAGGCCGCGTGTGGCATCAGCGGCTGTACAAGGCTGTCAGGAATGCGAAGTGGAGGTCATACTGGACGGCACACGCCGAACCTTCACCATGCCTAAAAACCAAAGCCTTGTCGATGGCGGCCTGAAAGCCGGGTTGGACATGCCCTATGCCTGCAAGGGCGGTGTGTGTTCTACCTGCCGGGCCCAGGTGCTGATGGGCGAGGTGGACATGGACAACAACTTTGCCCTGGAAGACTATGAAGTGGCACGTGGCTTCGTGCTGTGTTGCCAGAGCTTTCCCGTCTCAGATAAGCTTGTCATTGATTTTGACCAGGAACACACCCATGTCTGACTTTAAGTACATTCACTACAGTAGCGCCAACGGCGTGGCCACCCTGACGCTGAACCGCCCCGACAAGCTCAACAGCCTGATGGGCGCGATGATGCTGGAGATGTTCAGCGCGCTGGGCTCGGCAGCGCAAGACCAAGCGGTGCGCGTCGTGGTGCTCACGGGCGCAGGCCGCGCATTTTGCGCCGGGCAAGATCTGGCCGATCCCAGCATGTCGTCCAAACCCGGGTCTGTGGAGCCCGCCGATCTTGGCGACGTGGTGGAGACCTTCTACAGCCCGCTGGTGCGTCGCCTGCGTGTCATGCCTAAACCGGTGGTCTGCGCTGTCAATGGTGTGGCAGCCGGTGCAGGTGCCAACATCGCATTGGCGTGCGACATCGTCATTGCCGTGCAAACCGCCAGTTTCATTCAGCCGTTTTGCAAACTGGGTCTGGTGCCTGATGCGGGCGGGACCTGGCTGCTGCCGCATGCGGTGGGCCGTGCCCGTGCGATGGGGCTGGCGCTGCTGGGCGACAAGCTCAGTGCCGAGCAGGCTGCGCATTGGGGTTTGATCTGGAAGTGCGTGGCCACGGCTGATTTTGAAAATGAAGTCAATGCTGTTGCCGCAACCCTGGCTGCCGGACCCACGCTGGGTTTTGTGCGAACCCGCGAAGCCATTGATGCCGCAGCCACCAGCACATTGGACTTCCAGCTCGACCTGGAAGCAGCCATGCAGCGCGAGCTGGGCAAGACCCAGGACTATGCCGAAGGTGTGCAAGCTTTCATCGCCAAACGCCCACCTGTGTTTGTGGGCCAATAAATACTGAAGCAGCCTATGCCAAGTCACACCACACCGACTGACCTGCTAGACCCGATTGAAAAGGCCAGCCGTGACGAGATCACAGCGCTGCAAATCCAGCGCCTGAAAGCCACGCTGGCCAATGTTTATCAGAACGTTCCGTACTACCGGCAAGCTTTTGACGCAGCAGGTGTTCACCCCGGCGATTTCAAAACGCTGGCTGACCTGGCCAAATTCCCTTTCACCACCAAAAAAGACCTGCGCGCCAATTACCCGTTTGGCATGTTTGCGGTGCCGCAGTCGCAAGTCATGCGCATTCATGCGTCCTCAGGCACCACAGGCAAGCCGACGGTGGTGGGTTACACCGCAAAAGACATCAGCCACTGGGCTGACCTGGTGGCCAGGTCGATTCGCGCAGCGGGTGGCCGCGCCGGTGACATGGTGCATATTTCTTACGGTTACGGCCTGTTCACAGGCGGCCTGGGTGCGCACTACGGTGCTGAGCGTCTGGGTTGTACGGTTATCCCCATGTCGGGCGGGCAGACTGAAAAACAGGTGCAGCTCATTGAAGACTTCAAGCCGCGCATCATCATGGTCACGCCGTCGTACATGCAGGTCATCATCGAAGAATATGCAAGGCTCGGTCTGGATGTCAGAAAATCGTCGCTGGAGATCGGAATTTTTGGTGCAGAGCCCTGGACCAATGCCATGCGCCGGGACATTGAAGCGGCAACGGGCATGGACGCCGTCGATATTTATGGCCTGTCTGAAGTCATGGGACCCGGTGTGGCCAGCGAATGCGTCGAATCAAAGGACGGCCCGGTGATCTGGGAAGATCATTTTTACCCTGAAGTCATCCACCCTGACACGGGTGAGCTGGTCGCTGACGGCGAGGAGGGCGAGCTGGTTTTCACGTCACTGACCAAAGAGGCGTTTCCCATCATTCGCTACCGCACACGCGACCTGACGCGGCTGCTTGCGCCCACGTCGCGTGCCTTCAGGCGCATGGGAAAAATCGTGGGGCGCTCGGACGACATGCTGATCATTCGCGGTGTCAATGTCTTCCCTACCCAGATTGAAGAGCTGGTGCTGGCGCACCCTGAGTTGACAGCGCTGTACCAGCTGGTCGTAACACGCAGCGCCCATCTGGATGAGGTGGAGGTGCTGACGGAACTGCAAAGCACAGGCGTGCCTGCTGCTCAGGTAGCCGCCATCCAAAGTGCGTTGGAGTCGCGGATCAAAAACCTGGTCGGCATCAGTGCCAAAGTGTCTGTGCTCCAGCCAGGCGCGATTGAACGTACCCAAACCGGCAAGTCGCGCCGCGTGGTTGATAAAAGAGACAAAACATGACACCTCAAGAACTTGCAACTGCCGTTGGTATTGGCATGATGGCCAATGACAAAGCCTCCAGCGGGCTGGGGATGCACCTGACGCACATCAGTCCCGGCGCTGCGCATATCGACATGCCCGTGCGTCCCGACATGCTTAATGGCCACAACACCTGCCACGGCGGCTTTATTACCACGCTGGCTGATTCAGCCTTTGCCTTCGCCTGCAACTCTTACAACGAGCTCACTGTTGCATCAGGTTTGAGCGTGGATTTCGTCGCGCCGGCTTTTTTGGGTGATGTGCTGACAGCCCGCGCCAGTGAAGTGTCGTTAAGTGGCCGCACGGGTGTTTACGATGTGATGGTCTTCAACCAGAACGGTGACTGTGTTGCTGTGTTTCGCGGGCGCTCGCACCGCATCAAGGGCAAGCAGGCGGTGTCGATGGGCGACAATCAAGCGCATGTCTGAATCCCTTTCCCGCATTCCTGAGCCTGTATTTGACGTTCAATTAACACACCAGCTCAAAAACCTGTTTGAAGAGCAGATTGTTTTTAACAAACTGATGGGTTTGAAGCTGCTGGCTTTGAGCGCTACCCAGGCACATGTCAGTCTGGCCATGCGACCTGAACTGGTGGGCAACTTCAGTGAGGGCCGTTTGCATGGCGGTGTGATCAGTGCAGCGCTTGACACCACAGGCGGCATCGCCGTCACAGCCGCCCTCTGCGCCCGGTATCCAGCCGACAATTTTGCAGAGCACGAAGCCCGTTTTGCCAGGCTGGGCACCATTGATTTGCGCATCGACTATCTGCGCCCGGGTGTCAGTCCGTGTTTTGAGATGCGGGCGGAAGTGATCCGGCTGGGCTCACGCATTGCCAACACGCGCATGGAGTTCTTTGCCAACGACGGAAAACTTCTGGCGACGGGTAACGGTGTTTACATTGTGTCTTGAGCGGTTTCAATCTTGCGCGGCTTGCCTGCATCGTCAATCGCCACATAGGTCAGGCTGGCTTCAGTGACCTTGACATAACTTTTCTGGCTGCGAAAGCGCTCGGCATAAACCTCGACCTGCACCGTGATGGAGGTGTTGCCAATCCGCGTGACCTCGGCAAAAAAGCTCAAAATATCGCCCACCCGCACGGGTTGCTTGAAAACAAACTGGTTCACAGCCACTGTGGCCATGCGCCCATTCACATAACGGGCAGGCACCACAGAGCCTGCCAGGTCAACCTGGGCCATGACCCAGCCGCCAAAGATATCGCCATTGGCGTTGCAGTCCGCCGGCATGGGGATGACTTTGAGCACCAGTTCCTTGTCTGTGGGCAAGGCAGCGGTTGGCGCGTTCAAGGGCGTGGTGGTGTGAGTACTTGAGTGATGGCTTGATTCGTTGGGCATAGGCACAATCTGCAGTAAAACTAACAATGATTGCGATTGTCTCCTATGCGTTCGATGAGCCCTGCTGCAACTGATCCTGCTGAACCGCCAACCCCTGACACTGGCCCCAAACTGCCGCCAAGGTCTGACTGGGACACGCTCAAGCGGCTTTTCCCCTACCTGTGGGACTACAAATGGCGGGTGCTGGCCGCCTTGAGCTTCATGCTGTTTGCCAAGCTGGGCAACGTCGGCGTACCGCTGCTGCTGAAAAATCTTGTTGATACCATGAACATCAAACCAGGTGACACCCAGGCTTTGCTGGTTGTCCCTGCAGCCCTGTTGTTGGGTTATGGTTTGCTGCGTCTGTCGACATCGCTGTTTACCGAGCTGCGTGAACTGGTGTTCTCGAAGGCCACCGAAGGTGCATCGCGCAAAATATCGCTGGAAGTTTTCAGGCATTTGCATGCACTGAGCTTGCGCTTTCACCTGGAGCGCCAAACTGGCGGCATGACGCGCGACATCGAGCGCGGCACACGCGGTGTGCATTCACTGATCTCCTATTCGCTGTACAGCATCGTCCCCACGCTGATTGAAGTGACGCTGGTCCTGAGCATTTTGGCTGTCAAGTTTGACATGTGGTTTGCCTGGATCACGCTGGCCGCGCTGGCCTGCTACATCACCTTTACCGTCACCGTGACGGAATGGCGTACCAAGTTCAGAAAGGAAATGAACGAGCTTGACTCGTCCGCCCACAGCCGTGCGATTGACTCGCTGCTCAATTACGAAACTGTTAAATACTTCAATAACGAAAATTTTGAAGCCAAACGCTACGACGAAAACCTGGAGCGTTACCGCAAGGCTGCCGTTAAAAGCCAGACGACGCTCAGTCTGCTTAACACCGGTCAGCAACTCATCATCGCCATCGGTCTGGTAGCCATGCTGTGGCGCGCCACGCAGGGCGTGGTCGATGGCCGCATGACCCTGGGCGACCTGGTCATGGTCAACGCTTTCATGATCCAGCTTTATATTCCGCTGGGCTTTCTGGGTGTGATTTACCGCGAGATCAAGCAAAGCCTTACCGACCTGGACAAAATGTTCACGCTGATGGAGAAAGAGCGTGAAATTGCAGATGAACCAGGTGCAAAGCCGATACACATCGCATCGTCGCCTGCCGTCAAATTTGAAAACGTCAGTTTTGCATACGACCCCGCCCGCCCCATCCTGAAGGACGTGAGTTTTGAAATTCCTCCCGGCAAAACCGTCGCGGTCGTCGGTTCATCAGGCGCAGGCAAATCAACCCTGGCGCGGCTGCTGTTCCGTTTTTACGATGTACAACTTGGCCACATCAGCATCGCAGGTCAAGACATCAAACACGTCACCCAGGCCAGTGTGCGCCAAGCCATTGGCATCGTGCCGCAAGACACGGTGCTGTTCAACGACACGGTGGAGTACAACATCGCTTACGGCCAGACGGGCGCCACACGGGCGCAAGTTGAAGAGGCCGCCAGGTCCGCCCGCATCCACGACTTCATCACCAGCACACCACTGGGCTACAACACCATGGTCGGTGAGCGTGGGCTGAAATTGTCAGGCGGTGAAAAGCAGCGCGTCGCTATTGCCCGCACCCTGCTGAAAAACCCTCCGGTCGTTATTTTTGACGAAGCCACTTCGGCCCTCGACTCCGCCAACGAGCGCGCCATTCAGGCCGAGCTGCGCACTGCCGCCCAAAACAAAACCACACTCGTGATTGCCCACCGCCTGTCAACCGTGGTTGATGCGCATGAGATTTTGGTGATGGAAGATGGCCGCATCGTCGAGCGCGGCACGCATGCAGATTTGCTGGCGCTTGATCAAAAATACGCCATGATGTGGAATTTGCAGCAAAGCAGCGAGTAAATTGGTATGTTTTCGGCTTTAAGGCCAATAAATACGGGTGTAAACAGCTCCTGAACTAATAGCATTGACGCCGCTGTATTCAACCGGAATGCATGCCGCTTCGGTCGTCCCGATGGGCAACAGCAGACTCTGCCGCCTCAAGGTTTTAGGATACTATTTCTTACAAACTTGATGAGTCTGTCCATCCATGCTGAAAGTCATCACCATGCGCTTTTTCTCGCGGTCACCCAGCGCTTTTATTCTGCTCCTGGCGGCGCTCCTTCTCGCCTCTGTCCCTGTTCGTGCTGATCAGTGGTTGAGCTACGACAAGGAACTGGGCCGCGGCGTGTATGTTTGGGACTCCGGTCAGCGCTTCGAGGGCGGCGTTTTAGACAGTAAATTTCATGGAAAAGGTGTTATGACCTGGTCCGACAGTACGCGTTATGAAGGTGACTTTGTCAACAACAAGCATCACGGAGTTGGGGTCTACACAGAACCAAACGGCCAACGCTACGAGGGCGGCTTTGCGGATGGCAAGCGTCATGGGTTTGGCAGCTTGAGTCGCCCCGATGGTTTGCGCTACAAAGGTGAGTTTGTCGATGGCAAGCTGCAAGGCAAGGGTGTGATCACCAGGCCTGACGGCATTCGTTATGAAGGTGATTTTGTCGATGGCGTGTACGCGGGAAAAGGCATCATGACCTGGCCTGGTGGTATTCGTTATGAAGGTGACTTTATCAATGACAAGAGTCATGGCAAGGGCGTCATGACCTGGCCCGGTGGAATTATTTATGAAGGCAATTTCGTGGCGGGCGTGTTCTCAGGCAAAGGGATCATGACCTGGCCGAATGGTCAGCGCCAGGAGGGAGACTTTGTTGCTGGGAAATATTCCAAAGGCGTTTTTACCTACGCAAACAAAGACCGCTATGAAGGCAGCCTGGTTGCAGACAAGAGATCAGGCTCAGGCGTGCTGACGTATGCCAGTGACGGCAGTCGTTTTGAGGGGGATTTTGTGGACGGCAACCCCACTCGAGGTACGCAGATCACAGCGGCTGGGCAGCGAATCGAGGTGGATCTTGATTTTGTGAACAACAAAAAGACGGGCAAAGGCGCAGTTGCGCTTGCAAATGGTCAGCGCCAAGAGGGTGACTTCGTGGCTGGCGTGTTGTCTGGCAAAGGCATCGTGACGTGGCCAAGCGGCCAGCGTTATGAAGGTGATTTCGTAGCCGGTACCCCGTCTGGCAAAGGCACCATGATCTTGCATGATTCCAGTCGATACGAGGGCGATTTTGCCAGCGGTCAACGTCATGGCGTTGGGATACTGACCTGGTCTGACGGTTTTCGCTACGAAGGTGATTTTGTGAATGGTCAGCGTCATGGCATTGGCCTGATGACTTGGCCTAACGGTCAGCGTTACGAGGGCCGCTTTACCGCTGATCAGCTTTCCGGTAAGGGCAAGATGACGTTCGTCGGCGGAAGTGTCTACGTCGGTGATTTCATCGACGGCCAGAGATCAGGCTTTGGCGCCACCACGTTGGCTAGCGGCCAGCGCCACGAAGGCAATTACCTGAATGGTCAGTACCACGGCAACGGCGTCTTTACCTGGCCTGATGGTAATCGCTATGAAGGTCAATGGGTTGCCAACGAGCGCGAAGGTTTTGGCATTATGAGCTACGCCAATGGCGACCGTTACGAAGGAGCGTGGCGCAAAAGTCAAAGAGTCGGCAAGAGCCAAAATGAGCAGCTAGTGTAGTGTTGCATATGTATTGAACTTTTATATGAACATCCACTCCAAAGCTGATTACTTCAGTTTAGAGGGATAGCAAAATGAACAATCGCAGGGTAGTAGTCGAATTTGGCCAAGATGA
>JBILXX010000131.1:0-6448 GCA_044378095.1 Polaromonas sp. | reverse complement strand
AAATCTCATCTTGCGGTTCTCCTGCATGTAGCGGGCCCGGCTTATGGGGGTGTCTTGCATCCCTTCTCCATAAACCGGACAGATTACTTGCTAAAAACCGGACAAATCATTTACTGCTGACACTGGCCAGGGCGCTGGGTGACAAGGGGGCTGCGCTGCTGGTTAAATACCCACTTGCAGAAGCGGCATGGCTGGATGACGCCTTGATGGCCGCCAGCTCTTCGTCGATGTTGTCGTAGTACGGTGCGGCCAGACCCTGGTCTGCGCCTGCACTGCGGTTAGACAAGAAGTCATTCATCAACCCGGCTTTGACGCCTTGGTCTGACAAGTCTGCCAGCACTTGTGGCCTGCTGTTGGCACCGCCAAAACCAGTGGTGGGTGTAACTTGCTGCGTGCCGATGTCTTGCTGAGCCAATGGTGCCGTCAAAGGTGAAGGTGCTGAAGGCTGAACCCGGAATTGGTAGCCCGCAGCCGGCACATTGGCCTGTGTCAGCAGCAGGATGGCTTGGCCGTAAATCAGACTGAGTTCACGCCCCAGCGGCTTGGCCATGTGCCGGATGGACAGTTGTGTCGCTGCGGCATCTTCAAGATTGCCGCCCATCAGTTGCTGCAAGGTACGTGTGAAAACTTCGGGCCGCAGCGGGTTGCGCTCGGGCGCAACAAAGTCCAGCCCCAGCGCCGAGCTGACCAGCGCATCCAGCCCGGCCAGCGTTTGTTCAGTGCCCGGCAACAGGTCTTGCAGCAACCGCTGAGCCTGCATTTTCTGCTTCAGGTCTGCATCATCCACCAGCCCAAAAGAGTCAAACCCGCTGGGCATGATGCGAACGTCTGCACCTGTGCCCAACGCCAGTTTGGCAGGCACACGTTTTGTAAATTCAATCAACAGGTCGGCCGCGTAGCGTTCACACCAGAGAGTTTTATGAGACTGCAGGTAGCGCCAGCAGTCCGCGAGCGCATCACGCTCTGCCAGCTTCAGGCTTTGCGTTTCAAGTGTTTGCAGCTCGGCAATCGCATGCGACAAACAGCGCTCAAGCGCTGGGCGCGATGCGCTTGCAGCGGCTTGGTAGCAAAGTAAAAGGACGTCGGGTTGCGCGGCCATACATCACAGGGCAGTTTGATAAAAGCCAAGGGTACCGAGCAAATGTGAAAAATTGGCGAAGTCACGCAAACTCTTTCAATGGTTGCGATTGCATGCAATTTTTAAGTTGTTAAGGCTTGCCAATTTGTATTTTTTGACTTTCGGTATCGCGCAAACGCGCAAAGACCTTCCAGAAAGCGGCTTCCTGTGTCGTGGCAAAGTTAATGCGCATCAGGGTGCTGGGCTGCTGCGTGGCATGAAACAGCGCGCCTGGTGCCAGCAGGTAACCTTCGTCAAGCATGCGCTGGGCCAGCATTTCTGTGTCTGAGCCAGTCTCTACCCAGCCAAACAATCCAGCGGGCTCTGCGGCAAAGGTGCAGCCATGCGCGAGTGCCAGCTTGACGCTGCGGGCACGTGCCACTGCCAATTGCCCGCGTATGCGCTCGGCGTGGCGGCGTAACTGACCTTGGTCAATGCACCAGGCCAGGGCTTTTTCAAGCAAGGCGGGAGTCGTCAGGGATGCCAGCAGTTTGGTGTCGAGCAGGCGCTCAAACACATCCGTCGGCGCGGCCAGGTAACCGACACGCCAGCCAGGCGCCAGGATTTTTGCAAACCCACTAACATAAATCGTGCGCTGCAAGCCGTCGAGCGCCGACAGTCGGGTCGCGTGTTCAGGCGCCAGGTGACTGTAGGTGTCGTCTTCAACAATGTGAAAATCGTGTTTATTGGCCAGTTGCAAAACGCGGTGAGCGCTGCCGGGGCTCAAGCAATACCCTGTGGGGTTGTGCAGCACGCTCACGCTGACAAAAAGCTTGGGTTGATGCAACTCACAGTAACGCGCCATGACTTCCAGGTCAGGCCCGTCGACTGAGCGCGGTACAGGCAGGATACGCATGCCCAATGCGTTGAGACGGGCAAACTCAATCGCCCAACCGGGCTCTTCAACCATCACGTGGTCACCGGCGCGCAGCAAGGTGCGACTGACAATATCCAGCGCATGGGTGGCGCCGACGGTGGTGATGATCTGGCTGGGAGCGGCGTGAACGTTGATGCTGGCCAGCTTTTGCGACAGCGCGCGGCGCAGATCACTGTCGCCTGCTGGTTCGCCGTAATGCACTGAATAGCCATGCAGGGCCTTGGCGCCGGTATAGCGCCGCACCGCTGCAGGCAGGAAGGTTGTCTCCAGCCAGTCCGACGGGAACACGCCCATGCCGGGCTGGGGCTTACTGCTGATGCCATGGAACATGCCGCGTATCAATGCGGTGGCATTGATCGGGTTGTGCTGTGGGATATTGGAATAGGGTAACTCTGATGCTATTGATTCTGGAGCTGATTGCGCCCGTATTTGGTGGTCTAGAGCCGTTTCCCGCACATAAAATCCGCGATTTTTACGGGCTTCAACCAATCCCAATGCCAATAATCTGTCATAAGCCGCCACCACCGTCGAAGCACTCACGCCCTGCTGCTGCGCGCACTGGCGCACCGACGGCAAGCGCGCGCCACCTGCTAGCAACCGGGTGCGAATGCGCTCTGCAAAGCGGTTGGCAAGTTGCTCTGTCAGCGACTGGGCGGTGGTTTTCATCAACATGGTGAGCCTGATCTCGGGTTGACTGTGTTGACACAATAAACAGTACAGTTTTTAAAATTGTGCGCTTAAGTGTATTGGTGGTGTGCTTGCCCTGACTATAAAGTCAAGCCCATGAACTGGCAAGAATTTATCGCTCTCCTGGTGCTGAGCACCGCCGCCAGCTTTACACCTGGGCCCAACACCACGCTGTCGACCGCGCTGGCGGCCAACTTTGGACTCAAGCGGGCGATGACCTTTGTGTTGTCGGTGCCCCTTGGCTGGGGTTTGCTGTTCACCCTGTGTGCCGCAGGGCTGGGGACGCTGGTGATGCAGGTGCCGCTGCTCCGGCAGGCCATCACCTGGGGTGGCTGCACGTATTTGCTCTGGCTGGCCTACAAGCTCAGCCGTACCCGAACTCTGTCGCAAGCCGACAGCAGCAGGCTTAGCGTGACGTTCTGGCAAGGCGTGATGCTGCAATTTTTAAACATCAAGGCCTGGTTTCTGGCGGTGACGGTGGTGGCGGGATGGCTGGCAGGTCGACCTGATGTGATGCTGCGTTTTGGGCAAATTTTGCCGGTCATGTTGCTGTTTGGTTTTGCCAGCAATCTGACTTATGCCCTGGTTGGCTCCCTGCTGCGCGACTGGCTCGGGCAACACAATCGCCTGCTGTGGTTTAACCAACTGATGGCTGCAGCCCTGGTCGCTACCGCTGTCTGGATGTTTTTTATATGAACGCCACACAAGAAAAAGAAGCGCTGTTGTGGGGCGTGGTGGGTGTGACACTTTTTGCCGCCACGCTGCCATTTACGCGCTTGGCCGTCGGCAGTGTGGATGCGCCACAGCTCTCGCCGTGGTTTGTGACTTTTGGGCGGGCGGCGGTGGCGGGCCTGCTGTCAGCTTTGTATTTGCTGTGGCAACGCCAGCGCGGCAAGTTAAACATTCCCACCCGCGCTGAATGGCCGCTGGTGGCGGTCACAGCCTTCGGTGTGATTGTGGGTTTCCCATTGTTTCTTGCACTCGCGTTGCGCTATGTGCCCAGCACGCATGGCGCGGTCGTCACAGCGCTGCTGCCGCTGTCAACCGCACTGCTTGGTGCGTTGTGGTTCAAGCAGCAGCCATCCAAAGGCTTTTGGGCTTGTGCGGTTCTGGGCAGCGGCCTGGTGCTGGCGTTCATGGTGTGGCGGCAGTGGCAAGCCACGGGTGGGTTCTATTTGGGTGCCGCCAATATTTACCTCATCATCTCCATGACCACAGGCGCATTTGGCTATATTGGCGGCGCGCGTCTCACGCCGCGCCTGGGCTCAGAACAAGTCATTTGCTGGGTGCTGGTCAGTAGCCTGCCGCTCACACTGCCCATGGCGCTGATGTTTGCGCCCAACCAGCCCGCCGCCATTGCCGTGATGAGCTGGATCGGTTTTGCATACGTGGCGCTGTTTTCAATGTGGATTGGCTTTTTTGCCTGGTACCGCGCGCTGGCGCTGGGTGCTGTTCGTGTGAGCCAGATTCAATTGATCCAGCCGTTTTTAAGCCTGCTGTTTGCCGTGCCTTTGGTGGGCGAACGGCTGGATGCGTTGACGTTGGTGTTTGCAGTCGCTGTGATAGCCACAGTGTACGTGGGTAAGAAAATGCCTGTGGGCAATCCATAAGGAATTACAAAATGAACATGGCAAATATCCCTTTCGGTACGACAGACTGGACGCGCATCGAACGTGTTGAAAAGTCGGCGCAAGCAGGCAAAGCGTTTTGGCGCACGCAACACTTTGGCGATGTGCGTGTGCGCATGGTGGAATACACGCCCGGCTACGTGTCAGACCACTGGTGCAGCAAAGGCCATATTTTGTTATGCCTGGAGGGTGAACTGCACACAGAGCTTGAAGACGGCCGCAGCTATACCTTAAAGTCCGGCATGAGCTACCAGGTGGCTGACAACGCCGAACCGCATCGCTCGACTTCGGCATTTGGTGCCAAGCTTTTTATTGTGGATTAGTGCGGCCATGAAAGTCTCTATCAACCAAGCTCTGGCGCGGCTTCCTGCCGGCCCCACAGACACATACCCAGACGGTGTACCGTTTGTGCGCATGATGTCAGGCGGCACAATGAGCGTCGAGGTGTTTGCACCCAAAGGTGAAGACCTGCAGCAGCCGCACACACAAGACGAGCTGTACTTTATTCATAGCGGCACGGCTCAAATCATCATCAACGAACAGCGCTTTGATGCTGCTGTGGGTGATGCATTTTTTGTAGCGGCCGGCGTGACACACCGATTTGAAAACTTCAGCGATGATTTTGTAACCTGGGTTGTTTTTTATGGCCCCAAAGGAGGAGAGCAATGAACTGGATACAGGCTGCGCGCGCAGAAAAAATGAACCCCTCAGTGATCCGCGAAATCCTGAAGGTCACTGAAAAACCCGGCATCATCAGTTTTGCGGGGGGTCTGCCCTCGCCCAAAACCTTTCCGATTGATGCGTTTGCAGCAGCTTGTGCCACGGTGCTCAAAACAGATGGAGAAGGCGCGCTACAGTACGCCGCCAGTGAAGGCTATGCACCGCTGCGTGAATGGGTCGCTCAATCGCTGCCGTGGGCTGTTGACCCGGCGCAGGTGCTGATCACTACCGGCAGTCAGCAGGCACTGGACCTGATTGCCAAGGTGCTGATCGACAAGGACTCAAAAGTACTGGTTGAAACGCCGACCTATCTGGGTGCGCTTCAGGCCTTCACACCCATGGAGCCGACGTTTGTCAGTGTGGCCAGCGATGCGCAAGGCGTGGACATCGCTGACCTGCGAACCAAAGCCAGTGGCGCAAGATTTTTGTATATATTGCCGAATTTTCAAAACCCGACGGGCAGCTCGATGAGTGAAGCACGCCGGGCCGAACTCAGTGCGACAGCCGTCCAACTGGGCTTGCCAATTGTTGAAGACAACCCCTACGGTGACTTGTGGTTTGATACGCCGCCGCCATCGCCACTGACAGCGCGCAACCCGGATGGCTGCATCTACATGGGGTCTTTCAGCAAAACACTCGCGCCGGGTCTGCGCCTGGGCTTTTTGGCCGCGCCCAAGTCGCTCTACCCCAAGCTGCTGCAAGCCAAGCAGGCGGCTGACTTGCACACGCCAAGCTTTAACCAGCGCATGGTGGCCGAGGTGCTCAAAGACAATTTTCTGGACCGACACGTCCCTACGATTCGCGCGCTGTACAAGTCGCAGCGTGATGCCATGCTGGCGGCGCTTGATTTGCATCTGGCGGGCAGTGGCGTGACCTGGAACACACCCGACGGCGGCATGTTTTTATGGCTCAAACTGCCGCGCGGCTTAAACGCCATTGACCTGCTGCCCAAAGCGGTTGAACGGAATGTGGCCTTTGTGCCGGGCTCGGCTTTTTATGCAGATGCGCCGCAACTCAATACGCTGCGGTTATCGTTTGTGACGGCATCGGTTGATCAGATCAATATTGGTATCGCCGCCCTCGCTAATGTCATCAAAACCAATTTGCAAAGATAAAAAATGAGCCTGCTCAAAATCTGGGGCCGCATGAGCTCCATCAACGTTAAAAAAGTTGTGTGGACGGCACAAGAGCTGGGTCTGGACTTTGAGCGGCATGAGGCGGGCGGTGTGCATGGCGTAGTGAAGACTCCCGCTTACATGGCCCTTAACCCAAATTCACAAATCCCTGTTCTTGAGAGGGACTTGCAGAATTAAAAATCAGCAAACACCCAAACTCGCTTAGCGCTTAAATTTTAAGCACTTTTAGCTTGGCTTGGCACTGGCTCAGGGTTAGCGCATCAATTCCCCCTCGCTTCTCGCA
>JBILXX010000005.1:0-78189 GCA_044378095.1 Polaromonas sp. | reverse complement strand
TAAAAATCTCATCTTGCGGTTCTCCTGCATGTAGCGGGCCCGGCTTATGGGGGTGTCTTGCATCCCTTCTCCATAAACCGGACAGATTACTTGCTAAAAACCGGACAAATCATTTACTGCTGACAGTGCGGACAGATTTCACTGCTCGCGCATTTCAGTTTCAATAAAATTCAAGGTGGGTGACGCGTGGTATAGATGAAAAGTTCGGGATAGCTTTCGGTTTAACCCTTCGCGACATCCCCCGGCTTATGTATTAACTTGGAGCTCGCTATCATGTCTCTACTTGTTGGTCGCGAAACAGAATTCCAAACTTACACCCGCGAGATTACGCCTTTCCCCGAAATACAAAAGCTAAAAACCAAGATTCCGGTTAGGCAGACGGCACCACCAGTGGCGAAAAAACCCGCAACGGAGATCACAAATAAAAATAGCGGGGAGTTGCAATCGTCTCCTCAAAAGTTGCAACCATACTCGGAGGGCCCCAAGGACGGCTCGTACATTCGGTCGGTCTATATCAACCCTGACGTAGTTGACGCAAATACAGTCATTCCGGAGTTGGTCCAAATCGGGGTTAGGCGAGGTTTTCGGGTCAATACATCGTCTGGCGTCACACCATGGGAGTGGTCACAGGATTCGGGAATCCTCATTGAGCGAGGTAAGGCAACTGGCACCAAAGGTACGTTACTTGTAACCACCATGGATCCAGCATTGTTCAAACAGTCGGTAGTGAAACTTGTCACTTTGGGCGGCCCTGGGGTAGGGGTGTATGACCGGACCGATATGAGTGATCACTTCGGACTTCTCGGGGACGTTGGAACCATGGGCAAGGCAATTACCGGCAGGTACCACGAGCTCACGGCGCGAACTGCGAGAGAGCATGGCTGGGAGATCAAGACTTCCCCGGTGGCCATTGAGGGAGGGAACCTGCTCACGATGGTGGACTCTGAGGGGCGCCCGAAAGCAATCATCGGGCGAAATACCTTGCTTGCAAATTGGATTGCGTTAAAAGATAGTGGGCAAATACCCGAGAATGCTGTGCAAAATATTCTCGCCAACAAGCAGTTCGATGCTGCCGTCGTACAAAATCTTCAAGAGCTGTACCTGCACTCAAAGAATCCAGTTTCACACGAGCAGGCTCATCGAATGGCTGCCGAGATTGAAGTGTGCAAGCAAATGATTGCTGAAGCTCTGAATCTGGACGTGAATGCGCTGGTATTTGTAGAGCAGTATGAATTTCATATTGACATGGCAACGCGGCCGTTAGCCCCCGGTGTTATTGCAGTTTCTGATCTTGATGCCTCAATCGCGGTGCTCGACAACGCAATTGCCGAACTGCAACGCACGCGCTTAAATGCGGGCGGCAAAACACTTCAGGAAGACGACATACCGGTCGAGAGCGATAGTAACGGAATAGAAATAATGCAGTTAAGCGTAGCTAGAAATTACGTTTCGCAGATGATTCAAAACGGTGCTCAAGTCCAAAACGACAGAAAAGCTTCAACGCTTGAAAAATCTGGCCTCAAGGTCGAGCGAATTGCGATGAATTTTGGGAAGATTGGTGGCTTCTTGACTGGTGTGGACATAAACTTCGCCAATGCTTTGACATCCTATGACAAAGACGGTCGCCTATACATGGTGACGAACAGGTCGTATTCCCCGACGGTTAATTCCGCTTTTGAAAAAACCATGAAAGATATGGGTATCGATGTGGAGTGGGTTTCAACTAATGATTGGCTTCTCGCGAAAGGCGGCATCAATTGCAAAACCCTCCAATCTTCAGAGGTGCCTTGAGCGCAGGGAAATCGTAGGGTATTTGGGTAATTGAGGTCAAGGCTTCGGCAGGCTCAGCCCGAACGGGAACGCCATGAGGGTCGGGTCTTTCATCATCACATTTCTCACGCCAATCTAACAACGCTAATGGATGCTGGTGCATTACAGCAATAGGTGGCTGGCCAAGTGCGCCGCGACATAGTTCACGTCGCGAAGGCTCATCAGCTTTAATGTCGGCTAAACTTTTGCCGCCCAATACGCTACAAAATCAGGAGCTGATCGCGCCCGTAATCATTGGGCCAGAGCCCGATTCGACCAATAAAAACGGCCAAAAAACACTCAAAAATGTCTATTTGGGAGCCGTTTCAATAAAACTGGGCCTTAGAGCCAGTTTGTCTTGCAGCTTGGCCAAATTGGGGTAACTGACGCGCCAGGTGACCTCCGGGAAGCGGTAGTCCAAATACCCCAGCGCACAACCCACCGCCACGTCCGACAGGCTGAAAAGTACGCCGCTGCAGTAGGGTTTGTCGGCCAGGCCAATGCTCATGGCCTCCAGCACCGCGTTGATTTTGCCCATCTGGCGGTCTATCCAGGCCTGACTGCGCTGGGCTTTGGTGCGGCCCTTGAAAATGACTTCCATGCGGGCGGCAAGCGCCGCATCCATCAGGCCGTCGGCCAGCGCTTCCCAGGTTTTGACTTCAGCACGCTCGCGGCCTTGCGCCGGGATCAGTTTGCCCACCGGCGACAGCGTGTCCAGGTACTCCACAATCACGCGAGAGTCAAACACCGCCTCGCCGCCTTCCATCACCAGGCAGGGCACTTTACCCAGCGGGTTGGACTGGGTGATGGTCGAGTCAGCAGCCCACACGTCCTCAATCACATACTGATAATCAAGCTTTTTTTCAGCCATCACCACGCGTACTTTGCGGGCGTAGGGGCTGGCGGGGGAACCGATGAGTTTCATAAATGTGTTTGCGCGAGTGAGATCTTGAAAAGTGCATTCTATCGAGTTGGCACGCCTACAATTGAGTCATGAGTTCCTCTTCTGCAACACCCAACCCACTTTCCCCGATCAACGCCCTGTCGCCGCTAGACGGCCGTTATGCCGCCAAGCTGGCCAACTTGCGCCCCCTGATGAGCGAGCAAGGCTATATGCACCGCCGGGTGCAGGTTGAAATCGCCTGGTTTATTTCGTTGTCAGACGCGGGCTTTGCAGAGTTCAAGCCGCTGAGTCCGGGAGCGCGCACTTACTTGCTGGGTCTGGTCAAAAACTTTTCAGAAGCCGACGCCATCGCCATCAAAGAGATTGAAAAAACCACCAACCACGACGTCAAAGCGGTGGAGTACTGGATCAAGTCCAAATTCGATGCCCGGCCCGAGCTGCTGGCGGTCGCTGAGTTTGTTCACTTTGCCTGCACCAGTGAAGACATCAACAACACCAGCCACGCACTGCAGCTTAAAGGCAGCCGCGAGCTGGTCTTGCTGCCCGCACTCGACAAAGTCATTGCCAAAATGCGGGAGATGGCGCACGCCTTTGCCGACCAGCCGATGCTCAGCCGCACCCATGGCCAAACCGCCAGCCCAACCACCGTCGGCAAAGAAATCGCCAACGTGGTGACTCGTTTGGTCAATGCCCGGGGCAAAATCGCCGCTGTGCCGCTGATGGCCAAAATGAATGGCGCTGTGGGCAACTACAACGCGCATCTGGCGGCCTGGCCCGAACACGACTGGGAGGCGTTTAGCCGCAAAGTGATCGAAACGCCAGAGCCATTGGGGTTAGGGCTTACTTTTCAGTCGTACAGCATTCAGATTGAGCCGCACGACTACATGGCGGAGCTGTTTGATGCAATTGCTCGTACCAATACGATCTTGATTGACTGGTCACGCGACGTGTGGGGCTATGTCAGCTTGGGTTACTTCAAGCAGCGTTTGAAGGCGGGCGAGATTGGCTCGTCCACCATGCCGCACAAGGTCAACCCGATTGATTTTGAAAATGCCGAGGGAAATCTGGGCCTGGCCAATGCGCTGCTCAAGCACTTGAGTGAGAAGTTGCCAGTCAGTCGCTGGCAGCGCGACTTGACTGACTCGACCGTGCTGCGAAACATGGGCGTGGCGGTCGGTTATGCCGTGCTGGCGTACAACTCGCTGAACGTCGGTTTGGGCAAGCTGGAGCTGAATGCCGAAGCGTTGGACGACGACTTGAACTCATCCTGGGAAGTGCTGGCCGAGCCGATTCAAACCGTGATGCGCCGTTACGGCGTGCAGGGTGCTTATGAAAAGCTCAAAGAAGTCACGCGCGGCAAAACCGTGCAGGCGGCTGATTTGCACGCGCTGATCGCGTCGCTGGAGATACCTGACGCGGAGAAAACACGTTTGCTGGCCATGACGCCAGGTAGCTACGTCGGTAAGGCTGCCGAGTTGGCGAAACGCGTCTAAACAGGCATTTGCGTACCGCACCGCCAGCACTGCTCAAAACCGCCTTCGACCAGCTCACCGCAACCGCACACCCAGCGCCGCTGCGGCAGGTTTTGCAGCCCTTCCAGCATGGCTTTGGCGCGTGGCTCTTCATCGTCATGCGTCAGCCACACCTCAGGCAAGCACTGGTCTGGCGGCAACTGCCCGGCAATACCGCTTAAAAAATAGCGCTGCACCGTGGCAGAAAAGCCCGCCTGCTTCAAGGTGTCCGCCCACAGCGTAGCAATCGCAATATTCGGGGCTTGAGCGAGGCGGCGCATGGCTTGAGTATGGGCTAAATGCTATTAATTCAGGAGCTGCTTGTGCCTGTATTTATTGATCTAAAGGCCTAAAAGACGCCTAAAAGCCACTGCTTTTAGTGTCCTTTTAAGGCATTTCAAGCGTGTTGACGAATCGCATCCGCCAGCACATTGACAATCCGGTCAATGTGCTCTTTCTCGACAATAAAAGGCGGGCAGACCACCAGGTTTTCACCCGCCGGTCGCACCAGCACACCGTGGTGGTAGCAGGTCATGAAAATGTCAAAGGCGCGTTTGCCGGGCGTGCCTGCAATCGATGACAGTTCCACCGCCCCGGCCAGGCCCAGGGTGCGAATGCCGATGACGTTCGGCAAACCCTTCAGGCCGCTGTGCAGGGCGTCGCCCAGTACTTTGCCCATTTGGCCTGCACGCTCGAACAGCTTTTCTTGCTTGAACAGGGTCAAGGTGGCAATTGCTGCGGCGCATGCCACCGGGTGGCCGGAATAGGTGTAGCCATGAAAGAACTCAATCGCATGATCAGGCGCTTTTGAATTGGCCGCCATCATGGTGTCGTAAATGCGGTCGCTGCAAATCACGCCGCCAAGCGGAATCACGCCGTTGGTCACGCCTTTGGCAAAGTTCAGCATGTCGGGCACAACCCCGTAAAAGTCTGCACCAAAGTTGCAGCCCAGTCGGCCAAAGCCAGTGATCACTTCGTCAAAAATCAGCAAAATGCCATGCTTGTCGCATATCTCGCGCAGCCGTTTGACGTAGCCCTGGGGCGGCAAATACCAGCCTGCGCTGCCCGCAATCGGCTCAATGATGATGGCGGCAATGTTGCTGGGGTCATGCAGCGGCAAGATGCGGTTTTCAAGTTCCAGCAGCAGGTCTTCTGTCCACACGGGTTCTTCGCCGTGGATATACGCATGGTTCACCGGGTCATGAATAAACCGCAGGTGGTCCACCCGTGGCAGCAGGGCGGTGCCGTAGGCCTTGCGGTTGGCCGGGATGCCACCCACGCTCATGCCGCCAAAGCCTACGCCATGGTAGCCACGCTCGCGGCCAATGAACACGTTGCGGTGGCCTTCGCCGCGCGCGCGGTGGTAGGCCAGCGCGACTTTCAAAGAGGTGTCAGCCGCCTCGCTGCCTGAATTGCAAAACAGCACCTTGTTCAAGTCGCCAGGCGCCATGGCGGCAATCATCTCGGCCGCTACAAAGGCCTGGTCGTTGCTGGCCTGAAAAGCGGTGGCGTAGTCCAGTGTGTCCAGCTGCTTTTTGATGGCTTCGTTGATGGGCTTTCGGTTGTGCCCCGCCGTCACGCACCACAAGCTTGAGATACCGTCAATCACCTGCTTGCCGTCATGCGTGGTGAACATCATGCCGTCAGCCGCCACAAACACGCGGGGGTCGTTTTTAAAGGTGCGGTTGGGTGTAAATGGCAACCACTGGTGGTCCATGTTGAAGTTTTGATAGGCCATGCAATGCTCCTGATGTGATGTCTGCATTTTGGCACTGTGCGGCAAGTTGTTGACCTGCGACAATTCCTGACCTATGAATCACGCTTACATCCTTACCTTGTCCTGCCCTGACCGCATGGGCATTGTTCATGCCGTGTCTGGCTTCCTGCTGGAGCGCAACGGCAACATTGAAGAAGCCGCCCAGTACAACGACCCGGCGACCGGCCTGTTTTTCATGCGCGTCCAGTTCGCTTGCGACAAACTCAGTCATGCGCAGCTCAAAATCGACCTGGCCACCTTTGCCGCACCGTTTGAGATGGCCTGGAAGCTGCATTCCACACAGGACGCGATGCGCACCGTCATCATGGTCAGCCGCGACGGCCATTGCCTGAATGACATCCTCTTTCGCTGGAAGTCTGGCCTGCTGCCAGTCGACGTGCGCGCCATCATCAGCAACCATCGCGACTTTTACCAGTTGGCCGCCAGCTACAACGTGCCGTTTCACCATATCACAGTCACGGCAGACACCAAGGCCCAAGCTGAAGCAAAGCAGCTGGAGATCATTGAAAGCGAAGGTGCAGAGCTGGTGGTGCTGGCGCGCTACATGCAGGTCCTCAGCAACGATCTGTGCCAAAAACTCTCAGGCCGGGCCATCAACATTCATCACAGCATGCTGCCCAGCTTTAAAGGTGCCAAGCCTTATTACCAGGCGCATGAGCGCGGCGTGAAAGTCATTGGCGCCACCGCCCATTACGTCACTGCAGATTTGGACGAAGGCCCGATCATTGAGCAGGACGTGACGCGGGTAGACCACAAAGACACCGTTGAAAACCTGACCGCGCGCGGCAAGGACACCGAAAGCCGGGTGCTGGCCAGAGCCGTGAAATGGCACAGCGAGCACCGGGTTTTACTGAATGGTCACAAGACAGTCATCTTTAAATAATCTATGTGCCCCCACGGTCGCTCACTGCGTGTAGCTCCCTGCCCCCCGAGGGGGCCGCTGCGCCTGCGGCCTGGCAAAGCCAGTTCCGCGGCCCCCACTTGTAAAGACGTCAGATAGCTATGGCTGCTACGGCTCGCATCCCGCCCATCCAGTGCCTGCTGACATTTGAAACCCTGGCACGGCTGCGCAGCGTCACGCAAGCGGCTGAAGAGCTTTGCGTCACGCCCAGTGCGGTCAGTCACCGCGTCAAGCAGCTGGAGCAAATCATTGGCACCAAGCTTTTTGGCCGGGCTGACTTTTCATTGACGACCGAAGGCAGCGAATACCTGGCCCATGTGCGCGATGGGTTGGCCACGCTGCAAAAGTTTCCGGGTCCTGCTGGGCAAAGCAGCAACCCGGGCAAACGCAAGCTGCGGCTGGCTGTCACACCGACTTTCGCGCGGTCTATTTTGATCCCGCGCCTGCGCCAGTTCACCGAGGCTTATCCCGAAATCGACCTGACACTGCAAGTGTCCATCCCGCTGCTGGACGTGGTGGCTGAGGACGCTGACCTGACGATCCGTTTTGGGACCGGGCGCTATGCTGATGTCGAGCATATTTGCCTGATGAAGGACGACGTCACGCTGCTCGCCTCGCCATCCTTTGTACGGGACCACGGCCCGTTTGAAACACCGCAGGCCATTGAAGGCGAAAACCTGCTGCGGTCACCACTGGAGCCGTGGCGCACCTGGTTTGCCGCCAACCATCTGGACTGGCCGGAGCCGATGGAAGGCTCGCAGTTCAACGACATTGGCCTGATGTGCGACGCCGCTGCTGCAGGCATGGGCATAGCGCTGATCCGCCTCAAACTCGGTGCGCCCTGGCTTGAAAATGGTTCTTTGGTGCGCCTAGGCAGCAATGCGGTTTTTTCCCACAACATTCCAAGCCCCCACGCCCACTATTTGTGCTGGCGTACAGGCACCATGGAGCGCTGGGAATGTTCGGCTTTCGCAGAATGGCTGAAAAAATCCCTTGGCAACTGATTCACCCTGAAAGGCAAGCATGTTTATCCAATTCAGCAAACTCTCTGCCTTGGTGTTGTCGGGCGCTTTGGTCGCTGGTTGCGGCAGTGTGGTCAACAACCCGGTGACAGGTCAAGCCGAACGCAGCGTCATGAGCGAGTCGGCTGAAATTGCCGAAGGCAAGAAATCGCACGAACAGGTGCTGCAGGAATATGGCGTGCTGAAAAATCCGCGCGTTCAAGCGTATGTCAATGGCATTGGTCAACAGTTGGCAAGGCAGTCGCAACGCGCCAACCTGCAATGGACTTTTACTGTTCTTGACAGTCCCGAAATCAACGCCTTTGCCTTGCCCGGCGGCTACGTCTACATCACGCGCGGCATCATGGTCTACCTTGACAGTGAAGCCGATCTGGCGGGCGTGATAGGCCACGAAATTGGCCATGTCACGGCTCGGCACGGCGCGCAGCGCGCTACCCGCCAGCAAGACGCTGGCCTGGGCGTGCTGGCTGCCAGCATTTTGGGCGCTGTGCTGGAGTCTCAGGGTGTCGGTGGCGCTGGGCGTATGGCAAGTGATCTGTCTCAAACGGTGGCAGCAGGCTACATCTCGCGTTATGGGCGTGAGCAGGAGTTGCAGGCCGACGCACTGGGAGCCGAGTATTTGTCCCGCGTTCGCTTTGACCCCCGTAACATGATTGACGTCATCAACGTGCTGAAAAACCAGGAACGCTTTGCGGCTGACCTGGCTCGGTCGCAGGGCCGGCCCGTTCCTGCGCAAAACAGCTGGTTGTCGTCACACCCCAGCAACGACCAGCGCCTGAGCAGCATCACCCAGCTTGCAGCGCAGTACAAAACAACGGCACCTTACAACGACGAAGGTCGCACCCGTTATCAGCAAATTCTGGAAGGCATGGCTTTCGGTGAAAGCGCCGAGCAGGGCCTGACCCGAGGCCGAAACTTTTACCACGCTGGTTTGGGCTTTGCATTGACGGCCGCCGAGGGCTGGCGCATTCAAAACGAGGCCGATCAGATCACTTTTGTCAATAATGCAGGAGATGCTGGTTTGGTCGTCAAAATGGCGCCGCCCGATGCGGGCAGAACGCATGACGAGATCATTCGCAAGCTGATCAACCCCAGCACTGGTCGGGCAGAGCGGGTGCAAATCAATGGCTTGGCCGCTACACGCTTTGCAGGCACAGTAGCTGGCCAAAGTGGGCAAGTACAAAACGCTGAAGTCACACTGATCACCAGTGCGCAAGGCAACGTGTTTCTGTTCATCCGCGCCGCCAGAGACGCTGCCACCTTGCAGCGCAGTCGCCCCCAGATGCTGGAGACTGAAAATACCTTTCGCGCTTTGACCGCTGCCGATAAAGCCGCTGCCCGGCCGTGGATGGTACGCGCTGCCGTGATGCCGCGTGGCGGTTTTGCCGAGCTTGCCAAAACGTCACCGCTGGCCAACCCCGAGCAGCAGTTGCGGTTGATCAATGGGGTCTATCCTTCAGGAGATTTGCAGCCAGGAACGCCGGTTAAAACCGTGGTGCAGTAAAAAGCCCGGATTCACACGCCGCGTTAAATTTCTTCAACCCAAAGCCGTCAGCTTGTACTAAAGTCATGTTTCAACAGGAAACCAGACCATGAATGCACCCTTGACAGCAGAACAGCAGTTTTCCCTGGAGCGTGCCGACCGGCAAGCCCTGGTGGTGCGCAGCCTGAAGGCTGTTGTACCTGAACACGCATTGCTCTGGAATAACGAAGACACCACGCCGTATGAATGTGACGGCTTGACGGCCTACCGCCAGCGCCCGCTGGTGGTGGTGTTACCCGAGACTTACGCGCAAGTTCAAGCCGTGCTGAAAGCTTGCCATGCGCTGGACGTACCCGTGGTGGCCCGCGGCGCGGGTACAGGCTTGAGCGGCGGCGCCATGCCTCACAAACTGGGTGTGACGCTGTCCCTGGCCAAATTCAACAAGATTTTGAACCTCGACCCCTTCAGCCGTACCGCTGTGGTGCAAGGCGGCGTGCGCAACCTGGCCATTTCTGAAGCCGCCGCGCCGCATGGTCTGTATTACGCACCCGACCCGTCCAGCCAGATTGCCTGCACCATAGGCGGCAACGTGGCCGAAAACTCGGGCGGCGTGCATTGCCTGAAATATGGTTTGACGGTCCACAACGTCATCAAGGTCAAAGGCTACACGATTGAAGGCGAAGAAGTCGAGTTTGGCAGCGATGCGCTGGACGCACCGGGCTACGACTTGCTCAGTGTCATTGTTGGCAGCGAAGGCATGCTGGCCATCACCACCGAAGTCACCGTCAAACTGATTCCCAAGCCACAACTGGCGCGCTGCATCATGGCCAGCTTTGATGATCTGCGCAAAGCCGGCGATGCAGTGGCGGCGGTGATTGCGGCGGGCATCATTCCGGCAGGGCTGGAGATGATGGACAAGCCCATGACGGCAGCGGTTGAAGACTTTGTACACGCCGGGTACGATTTGACGGCCGAAGCGATTTTGTTGTGTGAGAGCGATGGCACGGTCGAAGAGGTGGAAGAAGAAATTGGCCGCATGAGCGAGGTTTTAAGGCGTTGCGGCGCAACCGCCATTTCAGTCAGCCAGAACGAAGCTGAGCGCCTGCGGTTCTGGTCGGGCCGAAAAAATGCATTTCCGGCCAGTGGCCGCATCAGCCCTGACTACATGTGCATGGACTCGACCATTCCGCGCAAGCGCCTGGCTGACATTTTGCTGGCCATTGCCGAGATGGAAAAGAAATACCAATTGCGCTGTGCCAATGTGTTTCATGCAGGCGATGGCAATCTGCACCCCTTGATTTTGTTTGACGCCAACGATTCTGACCAGTTACATCGCTGCGAGCTGTTTGGCGCGGAGATTTTAGAAACCAGTGTGGCCATGGGCGGCACGGTAACAGGTGAGCATGGAGTGGGTGTTGAAAAACTCAATTCGATGTGCGTACAGTTCTCAAGCGAAGAGAACGAGCAGATGTTTGGCGTCAAGCGCGCGTTTGACAGCCGTGGCTTGCTTAACCCCGGCAAAGTGATTCCCACGCTGAACCGCTGCGCGGAATACGGCAAGATGCTGGTGCGGGGCGGGAAAATCTGTCACCCTGACTTGCCACGCTACTGATGACCCCCACGCTTTTCACTTTGTGTAATACGCTGCACCTTGCAGGCCGCCGCTCGGCAGAGCCTTCGCTTCTGAAGCCTGTCCAAACCTGCAAAAGCAGGTTCGGAGCCGCAGGCTTCAGCCCCGAGGGGCATAGCCCTGCTAGGGGCGGCCCGTCGCCGGGCTGAACATGCAAGCCCTGCGCGGGCTGGCTTGGTTGCTGGTCTTTCAATCGGTTGGTGAGTTGCTGGCGCGGGGGTTAAATCTTCCGTTTCCCGGCCCTGTGGTGGGTATGCTTTTGCTGCTGTTGGCCCTGCGCTTTCAGGCAATTCGTGAGCCGGTTGGTGTCTGTTCGGACTTTTTGCTCTCTCACCTTTCCTTACTCTTTGTACCGGTCGGCGTGGGGGTTATGACCCATTTATCGCTTGTCAGTCAGTTTGGTTTTCGCATGCTGGCGGTGATCGTGCTGTCGACCCTGGTTGGTTTGGCCGTCACCGTGCTCTGTTTGTACGGGCTAAAAAGCGCGAAAGAAGATGCCCAAATTCGTTGAGCTCTGGGTTTACCTGTCGGCGACGCCGCTGTTTGGTTTAACCGCTACGCTGGTGGTCTATGTGCTGGCGCAAACCGTCTACACACGCTTGCAGCAAGCGCCCTGGGCCAATCCGGTGTTGTGGACGGTGGTGTTTCTGGCCAGCGGTTTGCTGGTGTCAGGCATACCCTACCCGACTTATTTTGCGGGCGCGCAGTTCATTCATTTTTTACTCGGGCCTGCAGTGGTGGCGTTGGCTTGGCCGCTATGGCAACGCCGCACGGAGTTGCGTCAGCGCTGGGGGCGTTTGCTGATGGCCGCGTTGGCCGGTGGTCTTGCAGCAAGTGGTTCTGCGCTTGCCGTGGCATGGGCTTTTGGACTGCCGGTTGAGGTGATGCTGTCACTCGTGCCCAAGTCGGTCACAGCACCTGTCGCCATGGGCATTGCCGAAAAAATAGGCGGCATCCCTGCGCTGGCAGCGGTGTTTGCCGTCATCACGGGCTTGGTGGGCGCCCTGGCGGGTAAATATCTGTTTGATGCCCTGCGCATACCCACCACCCAAAAAGGCTGGGCTGCGCGCGGCTTTGCGCTGGGCACTGCGGCGCACGGCATAGGTGCCGCGCGCGCCTTGCAGGTCAACGCTGACGCGGGTGCTTATGCCGCGCTGGCGCTTGGCTTGCAGGTGGTTTTGGCATCGCTGCTGATGCCATTTGCAGTTCCGTTTTTGGTCAGACTGTTTTAAGCGCGCCAACCTGAGCCAGCGCGGGTGGTTTGGCCAGCGTCCCAATGGCGCCAAACAAGATCTCGCCCGCCAGTTGGCCACCTTCTTCAATCACCAATTTGCCGTAGCGGATGGTGCCAGTGACTTTGCCGGTCGAATAAATCACCAGCTTCTGGCGCACTGTCAGGTTACCGATGAACTCACCGCGTATTTCAGCCACATCAATCTCGGCTGAGCCTTTGAATGCCCCTTGCTCGGCAATTTGCATTACCCGGGAGTCCATCGTGGCTTCGACCAGGCCTTCGACCACCAGCGTGTCGCAGTCGGTGATCTCAACACCCTTGAGCTTGATGTTGGGGCCCACGGTCAGCTTGCTGCCACCTTCTTGCTGGCTGGCTTTTGTGTGGCTGTCGTTGGGGCTGCCTGCCCAAGTGTGCTGTAACCGCTGGCTGGGTTGCTCCTCAAATTGGTAGGCGTGGCAAGCGATGAGGGGGTGTCCGTATCGCGTTTGCCAAAAAACGGTGTTGCCATGTGACTTCCTTTATAAAAAAATGCATGGTAGGGCGGCAGCGCACTAAAAACATCTGCACGATGCAAGAGGCGTAATGAAATTAATTTTTACATGACGTGTTTTCAGGCGGAAAATCTGGTCTCTTTCAGATTCAACGCCATGCCTTATAACCTCAAAATTTTTACTGCCGACGACGTCACCGATGCACAGCGTGCGCTGGCGGTTGAACGCTTTCGCGCTGCGCTTGAACAAACTTTGGGCGATGAGCAACTGGTGCTGCCCAGCTACCTGGCCTACCTCAAACTTTTTCAGCAATACAGCGAGCAGGCGCGCCCTTGGCCTGTCAGCGATGCAGAGCAACTTCTGGTTGAGCAGTGGGAGGCTGCCGAACTGGCGGCAACCCAGGCCGCCTTTGGCATACACCGGTATTTGGGTGATGCAGACTTTGAGATTCAGGCACTGAATTAATGGGTTGGATAAAAGCCTGAAGGTCGACTTGTATTTCTGCCGATAATTCGTGTATCAAACAAGGAAATTGATGTGACATTCGTCGGTTGGGGAGTGGTGGCTCTGGTGGTACTGGCTTTGCTCGGGCTGGCAGGCTATGGTTTTCGTCTATTCAAAGACAAATACCAGCGCGGTGACAACCCAGCGCCTCAACAACAGCCTGATGCTGAGAATATTCCCTACAAAATCAGCTATGTCCCGTCAGACATGACGTGGAGCGGCAGCATCAGCGGTGAGATGCCGCTTAAAACCCTGACTTACAAACAATACGAATGCCTGGAAGATGCGCGCTATGGTTTCAAAATTGTGAGTGTCAGGCCGACTGAAAGAAAAAATGAGCAACCGCACAAAACCCGGGCACACGGGCTGAAAACGGTAGCGTCACTGGTCAAGCATGGCTTTTTGATGCCTGAAGGTGCAGGCGGCTACGCCATCACTGACCATGGTTTGAATGCGCTGGAAGTGTGTGACGTCAGGTATTAAATTTCTGTCTTCACAGGGATTTGCTAATTTCCCGAAGATTTTTTGCTACTGAAATAATAGCTTAATACGCCCGTATCTAATGGTAAAAAGCTAATTTGATACCTGTTTCTGAGGTCGCTTGCTTGCTTTTCAGCATTGACTGTCAAATAATCAATCCCCAAGCCATTTCAGGAGTCAGCCATGTTCATCCATTCTCGCAACCTGCTGGCCGCACTGACTGCGGGCGTCTGCGCCCTGAGCGTTCAGGCCCAGGTCAGCAAAGCCGGCTTGTGGGAAGTCACCAGCAAACTGGGTGGCAGCGCCGAGATGGACAAGGCCATGGCCCAGATGCAGCAGCAAATGGCCAGTATGCCGCCCGAGCAGCGCAAACAAATGGAGGCCATGCTCGCCAAGCAGGGCATGAGCATGACCGCCACGCCAGGCGGTGTGATGTCCAGAATGTGCATCACCAAAGACATGGTTGAGCGTGGGCAAATGCCGGTACAAAGCCAGGGCGACTGCACCAGCACCGCCAGCAACAAAAGCAGCTCGGGCATGACGCTCAAGTTCTCATGCGCCAGCCCGCCGTCCAGCGGTGAAGCGCAGTACACCTTCATGGGCGACAGCGCCTACACCATGAAAATGAAGATCAACACCCCCCAGCAGGGCAAACCGGTCATCACCACCATGGACTCGTCAGGCAAATGGTTGGGTGCGGATTGTGGCCCCATCAAGCCGATGGTGATGCCGAAGTAGCCAGCCGACCGGCTATCTTGCCCCAAAAATCGCTGAACCCACACGCACCATCGTGCTGCCCGAGTGAATCGCAGCTTCCAGGTCCGCCGTCATGCCCATCGACAGTGTGTCCATCATCTCTGGTAATACATCGGCACTGTTTATCTGGTCAAACAGGACTTTTGCGCTCGAATGCAGGGCGCAAGCAGCTACAAAATTAATCGCTGGCTCGGGTATCGTCATCAGGCCCCGTAACCTCAAATTCGGCAACTGGACCACTTGCCCGACCAGTGCCATCAGCTCATCAGGCGAAACCCCGGATTTATTGGCGCCCCCATCCAGATTGACTTGCAGGCAGATTTGCAGTGGCGCAAGGTGCGGCGGCCTCTGCTCGCTCAGGCGTTGCGCAATCTTCAGGCGGTCAACCGATTGCACCCAGTCAAAATGCTCGGCCACCAGCCGGGTTTTGTTGCTTTGTATCGGGCCAATGCAGTGCCATTCAAGCCCTGTATGGCCGCGCAGCGCGGTGATTTTTTCCACGCCCTCGGCAATGTAGTTCTCACCAAACGCGCGCTGCCCGTCGCTCATTGCGTCAAGCACGGCGTCTGCACCAAAAGTTTTGGACACGGCCAGTAATTTCACGCTGTCCGGGTGGCGCCCCGCTGCAAAGCAGGCGGTCGTGATGCGGTCACGTACACCCTGTAAATTTCTCACGATCATGGTCATCATTCGACTGTAAACTGCAAGCTCAACGATTTTGTCCTACATGCTTTAAGGATTTTCGGGATGGATATTACCCAGCTGCTGGCCTTCAGTGTCAAAAACAAGGCCTCCGACCTGCACCTGTCCGCCGGGCTGCCACCTATGATACGTGTGCATGGTGATGTACGACGCATCAACGTTGACCCACTGGACCACAAGCAGGTGCATTCGATGGTGTACGACATCATGAACGACACCCAGCGCAAGAACTACGAAGAGTTTCTGGAAGTCGACTTTTCGTTTGAAATTGATGGTCTGGCGCGCTTTCGGGTTAACGCTTTTAACCACAACCGTGGTGCAGGTGCGGTACTGCGAACCATCCCTTCAAAAATCCTGACGCTTGAGCAGCTCAATGCCCCCAAGATTTTTGGTGACCTGGCCATGAAGCCGCGCGGCATGGTGCTGGTGACCGGACCAACTGGCTCGGGCAAGTCCACCACACTGGCGGCCATGGTCAACTACCTCAATGAAAACGAGTACGGCCACATCCTCACGGTTGAAGACCCGATTGAGTTTGTGCATGAATCCAAAAAGTGTCTGATCAACCAGCGAGAGGTGGGCCCGCACACCCTGAGCTTTCAAGCCGCGCTCAAATCCGCACTGCGTGAAGACCCGGACGCCATTCTGGTCGGCGAGATGCGTGACCTGGAAACCATTCGCCTGGCCATGTCGGCGGCTGAAACGGGACACCTGGTGTTTGGCACGCTGCACACATCCAGTGCCGCCAAAACGATTGACCGGATCATCGACGTGTTTCCGGCAGAAGAAAAGGAAATGATCCGCTCGATGTTGTCAGAGTCCTTGCAGGCCGTCATCTCACAAACGCTTTGTAAAACCAAAGACGGGCAGGGCCGGGTGGCGGCCCATGAAATCATGTTGGGCACCAGTGCTATCCGCAATCTGATTCGCGAGGCCAAAGTGGCACAAATGTATTCGTCGATTCAAACCGGCAACAGCGTGGGCATGCAAACGCTGGACCAAAACCTGACGGATCTGGTCAAGCGCAACGTGATTTCTGCGGCTGAAGCGCGCGGGAAAGCAAAAATACCCGAGAATTTCCCAGGCTAGATATGTCCCCCCACGGTTGCTCACTGCGTGTAGCGCCGTGCCCCCCGAGGGGGCCGCTGCGCCTGCGGCCTGGCAAAGCCAGTTCCGCGGCCCCTGCTTGAAGAAGCGGGGAAGTCAACAAATTTAGGAGTTTTTCATGGAACGCGACCAGGCCAGTAAATTCATCAATGACCTTTTAAAGCTGATGGTCAGCCGCAATGGCAGTGACTTGTTCATCACTGGCGACTTTCCGCCTGCCATGAAGGTGGACGGCAAAATCACCAAGGTTTCGCCGCAGCCGCTCAATGCTGGTCATACGCTGGCTTTGGCACGCGCCATCATGAACGACAAGCAGGCTGCGGAGTTTGAGCGCACCAAGGAATGCAACTTTGCCATCAGCCCGCCGGGTGTGGGTCGTTTTCGGGTCAATGCTTTTATCCAGCAGGGCAAGGTCGGCATGGTGATGCGGGTGATTCCGGCTGTGTTGCCAACGATTGACGGGCTGGGCGTGCCCCAGGTGCTCAAAGAGGTGGTCATGGCCAAGCGCGGCCTGACGATTTTGGTCGGTGCTACAGGTTCAGGCAAGTCCACCACGCTGGCAGCGATGGTCGATTGGCGTAACGAAGAGTCGTATGGCCACATCATCACGATTGAAGACCCGGTCGAGTTTGTTCACCCGCATAAAAACTGCGTCATCACCCAGCGTGAAGTTGGCCTGGACACCGACAGCTGGGAAGCTGCACTTAAAAACACGCTCCGCCAGGCACCGGATGTGATTTTGATGGGCGAGGTGCGCGACCGTGAAACCATGGAGCACGCCATCGCTTTTGCAGAAACGGGTCACCTGTGCCTGTGTACCTTGCACGCCAACAGTGCCAACCAGGCGCTGGACCGCATCATCAACTTCTTCCCTGAAGAGCGCCGCGCCCAACTTCTGATGGACTTGTCGCTCAACCTCAAAGCCATGGTGTCGCAGCGCCTTATCCCCAAGCAGGACAGCAAGGGCAGGGCGGCTGTGGTCGAGGTGATGCTCAATACGCCGTTGATTTCTGACCTGATCTTCAAAGGTGAAGTCTCCGAAATCAAGGAGATCATGAAGAAAAGCCGCAATCTGGGCATGCAAACCTTTGACCAGGCGCTGTTTGATGCTTATGAAACGAACGTCATCACCTACGAAGACGCTTTGCGCAATGCAGATTCGGTCAATGACCTGCGCCTTCAAATCAAGCTTAATTCCCAGCGCGCAAAATCCATTGATCTGGCTGCGGGAACTGAAGGCTTTGCCATTGTTTAACCGTTTTAAATCACTCATATGTCAACTATCAATACCAAAACCTACGAACCTGCAACACCGATGAACGTCGCCTTTTTAGGTCTGGGCGTGATGGGTCATCCCATGGCCGGTCATCTGGCCACAGCGGGCCACCAGGTCAGTGTGTACAACCGGACGGCTGCAAAATCAGCAGCGTTTTGTGCTGAGTTCAAGGGTGCTACCCACGGTTTAACCCCCAACTCTGCAGTCAATGGCGCGGGCATTGTGTTCAGCTGCGTGGGCAACGATGACGATTTACGCAGTGTGGTGCTCGGGCCTGATGGTGCGTTCGCAGGCATGAAGCCCGGCGCTATCTTGGTCGACCACACCACCGCGTCTGCCGACGTTGCACGCGAGCTTTATGCCGCTGCCAAAAACCTGGGTCTGCATTTTGTGGACGCTCCTGTTTCAGGCGGCCAGGCAGGCGCGCAAAACGGCGCCTTGACGGTGATGTGCGGCGGTGATGCAGCGGCCTTTGATGCCGCCAAACCCGTTGGCATGGCGTTTTCAAAGGCTTTCACATTGATGGGTGCGAGCGGCGCTGGCCAGCTGACCAAAATGGTGAACCAGATTTGCATCGCGGGGCTGGTGCAAGGCTTGAGCGAAGCGGTCGCCTTTGGCCAAAAAGCCGGGCTGGACGTGAATCAGGTACTTGACGTGATTGGCAAGGGCGCAGCGCAAAGCTGGCAGCTCGACAACCGTGGCAAAACCATGGTGGCCGACAAATTCGACTTTGGTTTTGCCGTGGACTGGATGCGCAAAGACCTGGGGCTGGTGCTGGATGAGGCAAAACGCAATGGTGCTCGTTTGCCTGTCACGGCGCTGGTCGACCAGTTTTATGCAGACGTGCAGGCTCTGGGCGGTCAGCGCTGGGACACGTCCAGCCTGGTCAAGCGCTTGCAGTAATCAGTTCCCGGCTGGCTTGGCGGGCGTTGGCAATTGCCGCGCCAGCTCTTCTTCGCTGATGATTTCAAATATACGCACCACTTTTTGCACACCCGGCGTGCTGCGTGCCACGGCTGTGCCCCGGTCAGCCTCGCGCTGGGTGACGCGGCCCATCAGGTAAGTGGTGCCGCGTTCTGTCACCACCCGAAAAGAATTGGCAAACAGGTCTTTGGCGTCCACCAGCTGCGCTCTTACCCGGCCCGTGACCAGCACATCTGACGAGCGCTGTGTCAGGCTGGAATTGCCAAGTACAGCCAGTTCATTTACCACTGACTTCACGTTTTCAACCCTGGACACTATTTGCTCAACCAGCAGTTTGTCTTGCGCGGTAGGCACCTCACCCGTCAGCAACACCTGGCGGTTGTAGCTGTTCACGTTGACGTGAACCCGGTCCCCCACGTTGCTGCGGATTCGGCTGGTGCTGCGCAGCTCAATGCCTTCGTCTTCCAGTTGCGCTCCCGATGTGCGCCTGTCGTTGGCCACCAGCGTGCCGCCCACCATGGCACCACCCACCACCAGCGGCACGCAGGCACTGAGCGAGCCCAGCAAAAGCGCGGCTGCTACCGCATGCAATACAAAACGTTTGGTCATGATTTTTTTCATACAGAAGACTCCTGATCACCAAGTAACTGGGTATCCACACCATCGCAAATACAGTGCAGGACAAGCAAATGCACTTCCTGGATTCGCGCTGTGCGGTCATGCGGCACGCAGATATGCACATCGGTTTCACGCAGGGCGTGGGTTATCTTGCCGCCGCCTTTGCCGGTCAATGCCACCACGGTCATTTCGCGCTCATGCGCCGCCTCAATGGCCGCCAGCACGTTGCCCGAGTTGCCACTGGTGCTCAGTGCCAGCAACACATCTCCTGCACCGCCGAAGGCCCGCACCTGCTTGGAAAAAATCACATTGAAGTCGTAATCGTTGGCAATGGCCGTCAGGATGGAGCTGTCGGTCGTCAGCGCAATGGCGGCCAGTTCAGGCCGTTCACGCTCATAACGGCCCACAAACTCAGCCGCAAAGTGCTGCGCATCAGCAGCAGAGCCGCCATTGCCACACGCCAGCACCTTGCCGCCGCTGGTCACACTGGCCAAAATCGCCTGCACGGCAGCCGCGATGGGCTTGGACAAAACCTGAGCCGACTGGTACTTCAGGTCGGCGCTGTCGATAAAGTGCTGTTCAATTCGTTGTTCGAGCATGCGGCAATGATAGCGGGTTGGGTCAAAGGAAATTCCTATCCTTGACATCAACTTACAACTTGGCAAGGGTCAAAACGCATCAAAAGCAGCCCGCAGCCACTCAATCGCGGGCGCATCCCCCGCCCCCAGCCCGCCATGAATCAGCACCACGTCGAAGCGGCAGGGTGGCAAAGATTTGTAACGCATCAAATAATGCCTTGCGGCAAAAACGATGCGCTTTTGCTTGACGGCGCTGATACTGGCGCCCGCGCCGCCGTGGGACTGGCTGGCGCGCTGGCGTACTTCTGTAAACACCAGTGTGCCGTCGGCGTCTTTCATGATGAGGTCAATCTCGCCGCCGCCGCGCCCGGGTGTTCGATAATTGGCCTCCAGAAACGTCAGGCCCGCACTTTGTAAATGCGCCAGCGCCAGCTGCTCCGCAGCATCGCCCACGGCCTTGGTGGTAACCTGACCTTTTGGCGTATGGCCTGTGATGGCAGTCGCACCTTTTTTGGAAAACCACATTGAACGCTTCTTTCGAGATGGCTTTAAGCGCGGCAAAAGCCGCTGCTGGCATGCAGCATTATCCGCAGGGCATGCTGTATGTGGTGGCCACGCCGATTGGCAACCTGGCTGACATCAGTTTGCGGGCGCTGCATGTGCTGCAACTGGCCGACTGCATTGCGTGTGAAGACACGCGCCACACGCAAGGCCTGCTGCGACAGTTTGGTATCGACAAAACCCTGCTGGCTGTGCATGAACACAACGAGCAAGTTGCCGCTGTGGGCGTGATTGACCGGTTGCAGCGCGGTGAGCGCGTGGCGTATGTGAGCGACGCGGGCACGCCCGCTGTCAGCGACCCCGGTGCGCGGCTGGTGGCCGCCGTGCGCAGTGCGGGCTTGAACGTGATGCCCTTGCCCGGTGCCAGCAGCGTGACTACTGCTTTGAGCGCGTCGGGCATGACTGGTGATTCAGGATTTGTATTCGCAGGCTTTTTGCCCAGCAAGGCGGGCGAGCGTGACCAGGCCGTCGCCGGGCTGCAGTCTGAGCCCAAAGCGGTGGTCATCCTGGAGGCCCCCCACCGCATTGAAGCCCTGGCGCTGGCCATGACGCCGCTGGGCGAAAGACCCGTCACCATTTGCCGTGAGCTGACCAAACAGTTTGAAGAAATTGCCACCGTGGCTGCGAATCAGTTTGCAAGCTGGGTGGCTGCGGGCACGCAGCGAACGCGCGGTGAGTTTGTGCTGGTGCTGCACCCCGCATCGCAAGCCTTGCCCAAAGACGATGGCCAGCGGGTGCTGCGCTTGTTGCTGGCTGAATTGCCGCTTAAAACCGCTGTCAAACTGGCGGCCGACATCACCGGTGCGCCGCGCAATGATTTGTATGACACAGCGCTGAAATTGAAAAACAATGAACCCGAACGCGGATAAGTTGTGGCCCGGCCCGCGCTGGGCACTGGCGGTGCTGCTGGCGCTGCTGGGCATGCTGGGTCCGTTTTCAATTGACACCTACCTGCCGGCCTACACCGGCATCGCCAAGTCACTGGGTGCCACGCCGATTGAAATGCAGCAAACGCTGTCAGCCTACCTGTTTGGTTTTGCCTTCATGAATTTGTTTCATGGCGCGCTGGCCGACAGTTTTGGCCGCCGCCCGGTGGTGCTCTGGGGCGTTGCCATGTTCACGGTGGCCTCTGCGGGTTGCGCGCTGTCGCAAAGCATTGAACAACTGGTGTTTTTCAGGGCGCTGCAAGGCTTGTCAACCGGGGCGGGCATTGTGGTGTCACGTGCGGTGATACGCGACATGTTCCCGCCTGCCCAGGCGCAGCAGGTGATGAGCCAGGTGACGATTTATTTCGGCGTCGCCCCTGCCGTTGCGCCCATCGTTGGTGGCTGGCTGTTTGTATTTTTAGGCTGGCACAGTATTTTCTGGTTTTTGACTGGCGTGGGCGCTTTGCTGTGGGCGGCCAACTACCGCTATCTGCCCGAAACGCTGCACGCTGACCAGCGCCAGAGCTTCAAGTTCAAACACCTGATGCGTGGCTACCGGCAGCTGGGCTCCAGCCCGCGATTCGTGCTACTGGCGTTTGCCAGTGGCGTGCCTTTCAATGGCATGTTTTTGTATGTGCTGGCAGCGCCAGCTTTTTTGGGTGACCACCTGCAGTTGCAGCCGACCCAGTTTTTCTGGTTTTTCATGCTGACGATTGGCGGCATCATGTCGGGGGCGTGGCTCAGTGGCCGGCTGGCGGGCAAGATCGCGCCCAAGGTGCAGATTCGCCACGGCTTCGTCATCATGCTGACGGTCTCTGTAGTCAACCTGCTGGCCAATTATTTTTTCAAGGCGCATGTGTCTTGGGCCATGATTCCGATTGCGCTGTTCGCCTTTGGCTGGGCGCTGATGGTGCCAGTCGTGACCCTGCTGGTGCTGGACCTGTACCCCGAGCGGCGCGGCATGGCGTCGTCGCTTCAGGCGGTGATTGGCTCGACGGCCAACGGCCTGGTGGCCGGACTGCTGACGCCGCTGGTCATGCATTCAACGCTTGGGCTGGCCACGGCTTCATTGGGCATGCTGTGCATTGGGCTGGTGGCCTGGCTGTACCTGCACAAACGTTACCCCGAGATTGGCCGCACCGTTCAAAACGATGAAGCCATTCAATAGCAGTCGTCAATCGCTGGGCGGCTCTTTTCTGAAGTCCATGCCCTGGCCGGTGCGCTGCGCGATGTTGGCGCTGTCCAGGTAAACATAAAAATACATGTCCTGGCCAGAGTCGTTCCAGTAGTAGGTCATGATGTTTCCGGGCCAGCTTGCCACGCGGTCAATCGTGGCACTCAGGCCGAATTCGCGTTCCACGTCAGCCCGGCTCCACTGACCGATGCCGATGCGCGCAAACTCGCTGCTTTGCATCACCTGGCGGCTTGACACCACCCGTCCTGCGGCGTCCAGGTCCACCATCACCGCCCGCTGGCCAAAGGGCTGGTACGAGTACTGCAACCGGCTGCCATAGGGCAAAGGTACTTCACGTGACGGCTGGCCGTACTTGGCGATGACCTCCGCGCGCATTGTGCCCGGCTTGACCTGAACCACCGCGCAGCCGCCCAGCATCGTCAAAGCCAGCGCGGCCATGATGCTGCCATATCTGGAAATCTTCAACATAAGCAACTCCTGAAACAGGCGACACATGCCGCCCCGCTGTACGATTAGGACCATGACCCTTGCGACACCATCAGATTCAACGCCTCCTGTCGCCCCAGCCAAAGTCAACGCCCGGTTTTTACTGGCGCATCCAGCCCATTTCATTGCGCTGGGTTTTGGTTCCGGGCTCAGCCCGGTGGCACCTGGCACAGCAGGCACCCTGTGGGCATGGCTGGCTTTTTTGGTAATGTACCCGCTGATGACAGCCACACAGATGGGCGTGGTTATTGCGCTTTCAACATTGGTCGGCTGGTGGGCTTGCACCGTCACCGCCAAAAACATGGGCGTGCTGGACCCTGGCAACATCGTGTGGGACGAGGTGGTGGCCTTCTGGCTGGTGCTGTGGCTCATCATGCCCGCAGGTTTTACCGGGCAACTGGTGGCGTTTGCGCTGTTCCGCTTTTTTGATGCCGTCAAGCCAGGCCCTGTGGCCTGGGCTGACCAGCTGTTCAAGGGTTTTGGCGCACGCGGCGGCTTTGGTATTTTGCTGGACGACTTTGTGGCGGCGTTCTGTACGCTGCTGGTGATCGCTCTGTGGATGTTTGTATGACGTCAAATACACTATCGAATCAGGAGCTGCTTGCGCCCGCGCCTATTGGCCAATTGGCCGATTTGATGCTTGAAAACGGCCTTTTTCTGGCCACAGCCGAGAGTTGTACAGGCGGCATGATCGCCGCCGCCTGCACCGACCTGGCTGGGTCCAGCGCCTGGTTTGAGCGCGGTTTTGTGACCTATTCCAACGCTGCTAAAACAGAACTGCTGGGCGTGGATGCCGCGCTGATTGCCCAGCACGGCGCGGTGAGCGAGCCGGTGGCCAGAGCCATGGCGTTTGGGGCCATCCGCCATTCGAAGGCGCAGGTGTCTGTGGCTGTGACAGGCGTGGCCGGGCCGACTGGCGGAAGCATTGACAAGCCCGTGGGCACCGTCTGGTTTGGCTTTTCAGTCGCTGGCATGTTGACATCCGAGGTGATGCGCTTTGACGGCGACCGCGCCAGCGTACGCTCGGCAACGGTTGCCCATGCCATCCACGGCCTGGTTCACAGGCTCAGGTCGTCAACATGAATTTGTCCAGTGGTCGCCTGGGTGATGCAGGCTCGGCGCCTGCTGAGTAGCCCAGCCTGCAAAACATCTGCACGGTGTCATCGGTTGGCTTTTGGGGCGCTGGCTTGCCCAGCATCAGCTCATGGGCCTTGCTGAAAAACGGCTTCATCTCGGCAAACTCCTGCAGCGCCTGGCTCATGGGGTGAACGCCCAAGCCAAGTTCTGTGGCTTTGAGCTGCAGTCGCACATAGGCGCGTCCGGCTTCAATCTGCTGGCTGCGGCTGTTGCCCGGCGTGCTGAGCCAGACAAAACCCATCGCGGTTCGGCTGTGGCCTTCAAACCGGGCCATGGCGTTTTTATAGCCTGCGCTGCCTTCAGCGGGTGGTGCGCTGCGGTCAAACATGCCAACAGAGCCCATGGCACGCAAAAACGGGCTGTTGATGGTGATGCCGTCGCGGTGCTTTAATATCTCGTCAGGCCCCAGACGGATCAGCTTGATGCTTTCCATCATGGTGCGCGGGGTCAGCAGTTCGACTTTGGCTGACTGCCAGCACAGGTCACGCAGCGGCTGCAGGCGTGATACATCAGACGTTCCGGCAGCACGTAGGGCTGGGCTTGTCACGCTGGCTATCAGCGATTGCAGGCTGGCGTCGCTGACAGTTTTCGTGGCATCAAAATCGGTTTTGGGTGTGCGGCGAATCAAAATCTGCTTGAACAAATCGTCGGGCCCACTGCCAGGTGTGGCGGGTGTCAGGGTCATGCGCGCCACCGGTCTTTTGTCCCAGTCTTTGAGCGTCGCGGGCAATTCGCCTTGTGGCCACAGCGTCACCTGCGCTGTCAGGCCCTGGCTGGCCAGGGCTATCACCAGCAGTTCAATAAAGGCACCGTGGCCAATCAAAATCTGCCTGCCAAACGGGTCAGTCTCGGGCAGCACGCGTTCGCGGTCGGTGTAGACCGTGATGGCGTTCGCCTCGCGCAGGTCCGCCAGCCAGGGCTGCAGGTTGTGCGGATTGGGTGCGGTGATGGCATAAGCAAGTGCCCGGCGGCGTGGATCGGTGTCCTGGGCAGATGGCCCCTGCCAGGCTTCAACCGCCTCAGCCGGCAAGTTGCTGGACAGCGCCGAGCAGCCCGACTGGCTGACTGCCGTTGCCGCAAGGATGCTGCCACCCCCGATGACGCGAATGAAATGACGACGGTCCATACCAATCTCCTGAATAAAAAATGTGATGCAGCGATTGTGAAAAAATCTTGCACACTCCACAATTGGCTAACCATCAATAGCAGGGTTTCAAAAATGAATACCAACTTTGACTGGACACTGGTGCGGTCGTTTCTGGCGGCGCTGGACCAGGGCAGTTTGCTGGGCGCAGCGCGTGCACTGAAATCAAGTCAGCCCACCATCGGGCGACATATTGCGGAGCTGGAGTCCCAGCTCGGCGTGGCTCTGTTTGAGCGCACCGGGCGCGGCCTGAAGCCCCTTGAAATGGCGCTCAAGCTGGCCGACTCTGCCCGGGCGATGGAGCTGAGCGCGCACCAGTTGCAGCGCAGTGTGTCTGGCCAGGACGATGCGGTGCGCGGCACGGTGCGCATCACGGCCAGCCAGCCAGTGGCGTGTGTGCTGCTGCCGCCACTGCTGGCCCGGATGCAGCAGGCGTTGCCGCAGGTGCAGGTTGAACTGGTGGCTAGCAACGAGGTGAGCAACCTGCTCAGGCGTGAGGCAGACATTGCCATCCGCATGGTGCAACCGGACCAAAGCAGTCTGGTGGCAAAACGTATTGGCAAAGTCACGCTTGGGGTGTATGCCCACCGCGACTACCTGCAACGCGCCGGCACGCCGCTTGAACCGTCTGAGCTGCTGGCACACGCACTTCTGGGCAATGACAAGAACGAAGACATCATCCGCGGCTTTGGCGCCATGGGCTATCCCATGACCCGTGAGCAGTTTGCCTTTCGCTCTGACGATCTGGTGGCTTACTGGCAGGCAGTGCGCAGTGGCGTCGGTATCGGCTTTGTGGCTGACTACTTGGCGCGTACAGATTCAAGTGTCGTGCGATTGCTGCCGATGCTGAAAATTCCACCGATTCCGGTCTGGCTGGCGGTGCACCGGGAAATTCGTACCAGCAAACGCATCCGGGCGGTGTACGATTTCCTGGGGGACAACATTCCCCATGTTCTTTAAGTCAGGAGCCACCATGCACCCCAACCAGGCCACTCTGGAAAAGTTTTACACCGCCTTTGCCCAGCTCGATGTGGGCACCATGGCCACCTGCTACGCCGCCGATGCCCAGTTTGACGACGAGGCGTTTTCACTGAGGGGCAAGAGCGAAGTCATGGGCATGTGGCGCATGCTGTGCCAGACCACCCAAGCCAAGGCGTTGGCTGACTGGAAACTGATTTACAGCGGTGTTCAAGCTGATGCCAAAACAGGCAAGGCGCACTGGGAGGCGCACTACCGCTTCAGCGCCACCAATCGCCTGGTACACAACGTGATTGACGGCGCATTCGAGTTCAATGACCAGGGCCTGATTGTCAAACACCGTGACCGTTTCAACTTCTGGAAATGGTCGCGTCAGGCGCTGGGCACGCCTGGCCTGCTGCTCGGCTGGACACCCTTTTTAAGGCAAAAAGTCAGAACCACCGCAGCGGCCAATCTGCAAAAATTCATGGCATCAGGAAAGGCGCGATCATGAGCTGGTTTGACAACTTTGAGCAGCGCAGTTTTGAGGTGAACGGCGCCACCATCAACGCGCGAATCTCTAGAACCGCACCGGGCGACGTACAAAAGCCAGCGCTGTTGTTGCTCCACGGTTTCCCCCAATCGCATGTGATGTGGCACAGAGTCGCACAGTTGCTGGCGCAGGATTACTTTCTGGTCATGCCCGATTTGCGCGGCTATGGTGACTCATCCAAAACGCCAGGCCTGCCCGACCACAGCAACTACAGCAAGCGCAACATGGCACACGATATGGCGCTTGTCATTAGCGCACTGGGCATTGACAACTTTTACCTGTGTGGCCACGACCGGGGCGGCCGTGTGGCGCACCGGCTGGCGCTGGACCACGCTGATCGGGTCAAAAAGCTCTGCGTCATTGACATCGCGCCCACGCTTGACATGTACAACGGCGAAACGCTCACCGCACCTTACATGGAATTAGCACGCGCTTATTACCACTGGTTTCACATGTTGCAGCCTGCGCCCTTGCCCGAGATCATGATGGGCGCCAACCACCCCGAGACAGCCAGGGCTTACCTGCATGCCAAGCTGGGCGGCTGGGGCAGTGCGGGGCTGGGCTACATCGAGCCGCAGGCGCTTGGTGAATACGAACGCTGCTTTTGCAACTCAGAAGCCCTGCACAGCGCGTGCGAAGACTACCGCGCCAGCGCCGGCATTGACCTGGCGCATGACCGTGAAAGCCGCGCGCGCGGTGACAAAGTGGCTTGCGACCTGCTGGTGCTTTGGGGCGCACGGGGCGTGGTGCAGCGCCTGTTTGACCCGATGGCGCTGTGGCAGGCGCAGTGCGGCGGCGTGGTGGCTGGGCAGGCCATGGCGGCGGGGCATTTCATTCCTGAAGAATTGCCGCAGGAGACGGCAACTGCGCTGCGGCATTTTTTTGTTTGAACCCGAATGTGAAAAGCAGACAATCAAGCCATGACGCTTACTGAACTCAAATACATCGTCGCCGTGGCGCGTGAAAAGCATTTTGGCAAGGGCGCAGACGCCTGCCATGTGTCGCAGCCCACGCTAAGCGTGGCGATCAAAAAGCTGGAAGAAGAGTTGCAGGTCAAACTGTTTGAGCGCAACGCCAATGAGATCACCGTCACGCCGCTGGGTGAGGAAATCATTCGTCAGGCGCAAAGCGTGCTGGAGCAAGCCGACCAGATTAAAGACATTGCCAAGCGCGGCAAAGACCCGCTGGCCGGCAGCCTGCGCCTGGGTGTGATCTACACCATTGGCCCCTATTTGCTGCCCGACCTGGTGCGGCAAATGATTGTGCGGCTGCCACAAATGCCGCTGATGCTGCAGGAAAACTTCACCGTCAAGCTGCTGGAAGAGTTGCGCAACGGCGAGATTGACTGCGCCATTTTGGCGGAGCCTTTCCCCGACACGAATCTGGCCATTGCCCCGCTGTATGACGAGCCCTTCATGGCGGCGGTACCCAGCTCGCACCACCTGGCAACGCGCAGCAGCATCACGGCGGAAGAAATCAAAAAAGAAACCATGCTGCTGCTGGGCAATGGCCATTGCTTTCGTGATCACGTGCTGGAGGTCTGCCCTGAATTTGCGCGCTTTTCCAGCACCTCGGGCGGCATTCAAAAAAGCTTTGAGGGCTCGTCACTGGAGACCATCAAACACATGGTGGCTGCCGGCATGGGCATCACCCTGGTGCCGCGCCTGGGTGTGCCCAAAGAAGCGCTGCTTGACGATGCTGTTACAGCCAAAGGCAAAAAAAGCAAAGTCCCGACCAAGCAACCCTCGTTCATCAAATACCTGCCGTTTGAAGGCCACATCCCCTCAAGACGCGTGGTACTGGTCTGGCGGCGCAGTTTTACCCGCTACGAGGCGATTGCCGCACTGCGCAACGCGATTTATGCCTGTGAGCTGCCGGGTGTGACGCGCTTGTCTTGATCGTCTCTAGGCCGCTCAACCCGTCGCGCGGACATCAGCGGCCACGCGCACTGAATTTTTAGCCTGCAACCGTATGATGCAGCTATGAAATTCATCAACAACACGGGCAACGACCGCGTCATAGATTCCATTCGCCCGTGGTTGCAAAGCCAATCACAGCTTGATATTGCGTCGCCGTATTACAGCTTGTTTGCGTTTGCTGAACTGGCGGCACTTGCATCGCAGCTATCCCAAGTGCGGCTGATTGCGCCGCCCCTTCAGGCGGGCACTGAATCACTGCAACTGTTGGGAAGTGATGCCGACATCGCCTGGCGCAACCAACTGCAAAGTCACTGGTTTGCCCGGCAGTTTGCTGACTGGCTAAACGCCAACGCCGAAGTACGCCAGGCTAAAGGCAGCATTCCCCAGGGCACTTTGGTGCTACGCGACGGTGACGGCAAAGCGCAGCAGGCCGTTTTGGGCGCATTTGCTTTCACCACCGACGGTCTGGGCATGGCACCCGGCAATCCGCTCAGCTTGATTCAACAGTCAGACACGGGCGCAGAGGCAACAAATTTAAGCCAGTGGTTTAACCAACAATGGGCTGCCTTGCAGGACCAGCCCGACGCCAAAGCCCAGCTTATAGCCAGCGTTAAGGCGCTGTATGTGCAGCGCGACCCAACCAGCATCTACAGCCTGATTCTTCACCATCTTTTCGCTTCTAAAAACGATGCGCTGGACGAAGACGCCATCGTCAAAGCCTCCACCGGCATTCGCAACACAGCAGTTTGGAAAAAGCTTTATAAATTCCAGCGCGACGGCGTGGTGGCTGCCATCGACAAACTCAACCGTTTTGGCGGCTGTATTTTGGCCGACAGCGTAGGCCTGGGCAAAACTTTTGAAGCCCTCGCCATCATCAAGTACCACGAGCTGCGTAACGACCGCGTGCTGGTGCTGGTGCCCAAGCGCCTGCGAGACAACTGGGCGCTGTACAAAGCCAACGACAAACGCAATGCGTTAGAGGCAGACCGCTTTAACTTTGACGTGCTCAACCACACCGACTTGTCGCGCGACGCGGGTCAGTCGGGTGATATTGATTTGCAGCACGTCAACTGGGGCAACTACGATTTGGTCGTGATTGACGAGTCCCATAACTTTCGCAACAAAGCCAGTAACAAAGGCCGCGAAACGCGCTACGACCGCCTGATGCGCAAAATCATCCGCGAAGGCGTTAAAACCCGCGTGCTGATGCTGTCGGCGACACCTGTCAATAACCGCTTGAACGACCTTAAAAACCAAATTGCCTTCGTGACGGAGGGTGACGACACCGCTTTGTCGCCACACGGTATCGCCAGCATAGACAGCACCACGCGCCGAGCGCAAAAAGCCTTTAACCGCTGGCTAGCGCTTCCCGCAGAGGAGAAGACCCCCGCGCTGCTCATTGACATGCTGGGCTTTGACTACTTCAGCCTGCTAGACCACCTGACGATTGCCCGGTCACGCCGCCACATTGAAAAATACTACGGTACAGCAGAGACAGGCCGCTTCCCAGATCGCTTGCCGCCCATCAACATCAAAGCCGATGTTGACCGCACCGGCGAGTTCCGTTCCATTCGCGACATTAACCAGGAGATCCGCCGCCTCAACCTGGCCGCGTATGCGCCATTACGCTACGTACTGCCGCACAAGCAAGCAGCGTATGACGCCAAATACAGCACCCAGCTGCGCGGTGGCCAAGGCTACTTTCGCCAGGCAGACCGTGAAGAAAGCTTGATTCACCTGCTGCGCGTCAATGTTTTGAAGCGCATGGAAAGCTCTGTGTCGTCCTTCACCCTCACCGTGCAGCGCCAGTTGCGTGATGTAGAAAGCATCCTCGCCCGCATCGATGCCAAAGCAGTCGAGGTTGATGAGCTGGAAATTGACGACATTGATATTGAAGACCCTGCGTACGAGGCATTGCTGGTGGGCCGCAAAGTCAAGGTACTGCTAGGCGATGTTGATTTGATACGCTGGCGGCAAGACCTGACGGAAGACCGCAACCGCTTAGCCACCTTAAGCGCTGCAGCCGCCAGCGTCAGCGCCGCGCGAGACGACAAGCTGCTCAAGCTGCAAGCTTTGATTGCCGATAAATGCCGCAACCCGTTCAATGCGGGCAATCGCAAAATCATTGTTTTTACGGCCTTTGCAGACACCGCTAAATACCTGTATGCCCAGTTGGCAGACTGGGCCAAAGCAGAGCTAAATGTTGAATCCGCCCTGGTCACAGGTGCAGGCCACAACCAAACCACGCTGCCCATGCAGCGCAGCTTGGGCAATATATTGACGGCGTTTTCACCCCAGTCCAAAGAGCGCCCCGCCGAGCTGGCCAGTGAGGGCACGATTGACCTGCTGTTTGCCACCGACTGCATCAGCGAAGGCCAAAACTTGCAAGACTGCGACTTTTTAGTCAACTACGACATCCATTGGAACCCGGTGCGCATCATTCAGCGCTTTGGCCGCATTGACCGCCTGGGCTCGCCCAACAGCGCCATTCAGCTGGTTAACTTTTGGCCCAATATTGAGCTGGAGGAATATATCAACCTTGAGCAGCGCGTCAGCGGCCGCATGGTGCTGCTGGATATATCTGCCACCGGCGAAGAAAACCTGATTGAACAACAGTCCGGCGACCCCATGAACGACCTGGCCTACCGCCGCGCCCAGCTGATTCAAATGCAAACCAGCGTGATTGATCTGGAGGACTTGGGGAGCGGCATCGCCATTACCGACCTCACCCTGACCGACTTTCGCATTGACCTGGCGGAGTACAACAAAGCGAATCCAGACGTTTTGCCGCAGCTTCCGCTTGGCAGCTTTGCCGTCACCACCACGCTAGATGCAGACATTGCCCCCGGCATCATCTTTTGCCTGCGTTCTGTCCGGCCAGACACTGGGCAAGACCCAAGCTACCCGCTGGCTCCCCACTACCTGGTTCACGTCGGCGATAAGGTTGGCGCAGACGGCACCGTGCTGCTGCCCTACCCACAAGCCAAGCGCATCCTTGACCAGCTCAAACGCCTGGCGCTTGGCCGCACTGCACCAGACATGGCCGCCCACGCTCAGTTTGACAAGTCAACCAAAGGCGGGCAAAACATGACACACGCCCAGCAACTGCTGGCCGCCGCCATTGCATCCATTGCAGGCAAAAGCCAAGAGCGCGCCGCCGCCAGTTTGTTCAGCCCTGGCGGCACCCACGCCCTGGCGGGTGAATTTGCAGGTATGGGTGACTTTGAAGTGGTGGCCTGGCTGGCGGTGCTGCCCGCCGCGCCATGACCAAGGCGGCCAACCCATTCAGCCAAGCCCCCGCGCTGGTGCAAGCCCTGGCCCTACCCGCCAGTGCCTGCGTGGGCCAGCGCATCGCCAAAACACTGCTCATAGAGCAAATCGCCAATCTGCCCGGCAGCACAGCGGCAGACAAGCGGCTCGTCAATCAGTTGCTGGCCGAGCTGCACTGGCTGGCAGCTCTGAAGCCCGCCACCTGCGGCTTGGCGGTGTGGCAAACGGGCACCCATGACTATCTGGAGATTGCTGTGTTGCACGCGGTTCTGCGCCACAGCTCTTCCAAGTCAGCCTCGCGCGGCAGCGCACAACTGACCCGGCTCATTGAACTCATTCACCGCACCATTCCCTACCCGGTTGTCCTCATCGTCAGCCAGCCCAGCGCGCATAACGGGGCTGACGGCGGCACTGAACAACTCAGCCTGGCCCACAAACGCCTTAGCCTGGGCACAGGCAGCGCCATGGTGCTGGAGCAAGTGGTTACTACTAAATCAATAGCTGCTCGCGCACATAGAGCGGGGGCTGCTGGCCAATTTTCTCAATATTTAGCCTTCAATCAAGGCGCCAGCGCCCCACTACGTCAATGTCGGGACCTGTATGCCCGCTACAACGACTGGCTGCACGCCATTGAAGCGCTGGCCGCAGCCGAACACACCGGGCAGTTCATCGTCAGCCCCAGCGCACCACACGCCGCCCAGCGCCGCAGTTCTTTGGCCGCTTACGACCAGCTGGGCCAACAACTGGCCAGCCTGCGCACCCAGGCCCGCAAAGAAAGCCAGCTTGGCCAACGCGCCGCTCTCAATGTCCAAATTGCAAAACTCATGGCCGAGCGCCAGGCTTTGCTAGGCCACCTTTGAGCGGGATGATCAACAGCGGGGCAAGTCCTAGTTTCTGGGATAACATGCGTGATCACACTTGTATCTACATCAAAGGTAAACCACCATGCAAACCACCCAATACGAGGGCACCGTCGTTCAGGTAGGCAACAGCCGCGGCATGCGCCTGCCAGCGGGGTTTTTTAATGCCCACCCCGAGTTCAGCGGCAAAGTACGTGCCACCTTTGTGGCCGATGGCCAGGTGCTCATCTCCGCGCAGCCCGCTGCCAAAAGCAAAGCCGCCAAGCCAGAGATAGACCCCGTGATGGAGAGTTTTTTGAGCTTTTTAGAAGCTCAAATGGCCGCCCATCCTGAGCAAATCGTGCCTGCTGACCCCGCACAATGGGCTCGAATTGCCGCTTTGGTTGAAGGCGTTGAGGTTGATTGATCGCCATGCAAGTCAACGGATGGCAAATTTTCAAGCTCCGCGCCTTTCAAGTTGCCTTGGGCGAGCTGGAAGGCTTCGTCTCCCAGCTTGCTCAGCGCGAGCCTAGCACTTACAAAACCCACCCTAAAACCAAACTCTTGGCCTCCATCTTCAAAGCCATGAGCCAAACCGTGCCCGCCAACCCCGCAGCGCCAGAATTTCGGCTTGGCAAGACGCTAGGCACCGCAGCTTCAACGAACGCCCATTGGCGCAGAGTCAAAAAAGGCTTACCCGGCCGCTACCGCCTGTTTTTTCGCTATGCCTCCAGCCCCGTCAAACTCATTGTCTATGTCTGGTTCAACGATGAGGACACTCTGCGCAAAGCGGGTTCAAAAACCGATGTTTACGAAACCTTTGGCCGAATGCTCGCCAAAGGCATCGTGCCGCAAAGCATCGAAGAACTGCTCAACCAATCCACCTGAAGCGCACCTTGTCTGACCTTCCTTCAATAGTCCACCCACTGGGCGGACTATTGAAAACAGCACAACGCACAGATTAAAAAAACAACCTGTCAACTATGAACACATCATCAAGCTCAGCCAGCGTGATTGCCCCGCTAGACGCCGCCCACACCCAAAGCGCCAACGTGGTGGAAGGCAACCTGGCCCAGCTTAAAACCCTGTTCCCCGAGGCCTTCAAAGAAGGCGGCGTTGACTTTGAGGTCCTCAAACAACTGCTGGGTGGGCAAGTCGATGAGCGGGAGGAAAAGTATGGTTTGAACTGGCACGGCAAACGCCGCGCCCGGCAAATTGCGCTGACCCCCAGCACAGGCACCTTGCGCCCCTGCCCCGGCGAGAGTGTGGACTGGGACACCACCCAAAACCTGATGATTGAGGGCGACAACCTCGAAGTCTTAAAGCTGCTGCAAAAAAGCTACGCCGGCAAAGTCAAGATGATCTACATCGACCCGCCGTACAACACCGGCAAAGACTTTGTGTACCCCGACAACTTCACCGACAACATTAAAAACTACCTGGAGCTGACCGGCCAGACGGACGGCGAAGGCCGCAAGCTCAGCAGCAACACCGAGGCCAGCGGGCGCTTTCATACGGACTGGCTGAACATGATGTATCCGAGGTTGAAGTTGGCTCGGAATTTGTTGCGGGAGGATGGGGTTATTTTTATTAGCATTGATGATGCGGAAATGCACAACATCCGCCGTGTTGTGGATGAGGTATTTGGGGAGGAAAATTTCGCTGCATGTCTTGTGTGGGATAGAAACAGAAAAAATGACGCAAAATATTTTTCTGTTGGACATGAGTACATGCTTGTTTACTTTAAGAACGAAGCGTTACTAAAAGAAAACCAAATAATTTTCAGAGGTCAAAAGGAAGGGGTTGAAGAAGTAAGAGCAGAGTTTGTCCGGCTTGTAAATCTTCACGGCAACGATTGGCCGAGCATTCGGCAGGGGCTTTCTGACTACTACGCTTTGATAACAGACGAAGATGAACGTGCACCGTTAAAACGATTCACAAAAGTTGACGAAAAAGGGCCGTTTCGCGACGACGGAAATATTAACTGGCCTGGCGGTGGTGGCCCTTTTTACGAGGTTCTGCATCCCACCACAAACCGACCATGCAAACTGCCCGTAAGTGGATGGCGATACCCAAATCCAAATCGTTTCTGGGAAGAGGTGGCAAATGGCCGAATCGTGTTTGGCGTTGATGAAACAACCGTACCGAGAGTAAGAACGAATTTGTTTGAAAACAGCGATCAAGTAATGGTCAGCGTTCACTACAGCTACGCGCAGAACTCTGCAAATCAATTTAACGCACTTTTTGAAGGCAAGAGAGTTTTTGATAATCCAAAACCTCTAGACGATTTGAAAAAACTCGTTAGCTACATTTGTGGTCCTGACGATCTGGTGTTGGATTTTTTTGCAGGTTCTGGTACATCCGGTCACGCTATTTTTGAGCAAAATGAAACAGAGCGCGCTGGACGACGCTTCATTCTGGTTCAACTCCCAGAAGCGTTAGACATTGAAAACAAAGATCAAAAGGTAGCGGCTGATTTTTGCGATTCCATCGGCAAACCCCGCAACATCGCCGAACTCACCAAAGAACGCCTGCGCCGCGCCGCTACAAAAATAGGAGCTGCTTACGCCCGTCATGATTCGGCTACAGCCCAATTAAGCCTTGAAAATGAGGCTAAAACGCCCCAAAAGCCACTCGATTTGGGCTTCAAGGTCTTCAAGCTCGACACGTCCAACATCCGCGCCTGGAACCCCAACCCCGATGAGCTGGCCGACACGCTGATGGCGCACACCGAGCACCTGGCCGCTGGCCGTACCGAGGCGGACGTGCTGTATGAAGTGCTGCTCAAACAAGGGCTGGACCTGGCCTTGCCCGTGCAGCGCCAGGTGATTGCCGGGCACACGGTACACAGCGTGGGCGCTGGGGCTCTGCTGGTGTGTTTGGCCCGGGACGGCGACGAAAAAGGTGCGATGCTTGAAGCCAGCGTCACAGCCGCCAACGCCGAGGCGCTGGCCCTGGGCATAGCCGACTGGCACACCCAACTGGCCGCCACTTTAGGCCAAACCCCGGCCGAGCTGCACACCCGCGTGGTGCTGCGCGACAGCCTGTTTGACGGAGATGTCGCCAAAACCAACCTAACCGCCATCCTGCGCCAGCGCGGGCTGGAGGACGTGCGGAGCTTGTGATGGGTGAATTTTTAATTTTTCAAAGCGACGACGGGCGCACGCGACTGGACGTGACGCTGGATGGCGAAACCCTGTGGCTTAGCCAAAAGCAGCTTGCAGAACTGTTTGGCAAAGCAAAAGGGACGGTTAGTGAGCACATCAAACACATTTACGAGGAAGGCGAGCTAAGCCCTGAGGCAACTGTTCGGCTATTCCGAACAGTTCAATCTGAGGGCGGCCGCAATGTAGAGCGTGATGTAGAGCACTACAACCTGGACATGGTGCTGGCGGTGGGCTATCGCGTGCGGTCCGCACGCGGCACGCAGTTCAGGCGCTGGGCTACCGAGCGGCTGGGTGAGTACTTGCTCAAAGGCTTCACCATGGACGACGAGCGGCTTAAAAACCCGCCCGTTGCAGACAACGCGGCACCTGATTACTTCGCGCAAATGCTTGACCGTGTGCGTGACATACGTGCCAGCGAGCGACGCATGTACCTGCGGGTGCGTGAAATTTTCACGCTGGCGGCGGACTATGAGCCCAGCTTGCCAGAGACCACCGCGTTTTTTCGGGTGATTCAAAACAAGCTGCACTTTGCAGTGACTGGCCAAACGGCGGCAGAGCTTATCACCGCCCGGGTAGACGCAACGCAACCGAATATGGGTTTGTCAAGCTGGAAGGGGCAGTGGCTGAACAAAGCAGACGTAACGGTAGCCAAAAACTACCTGCATGAAGCGGAAGTGACCGAGCTGAACCGCATCGTCACCATGTGGCTGGACTTTGCAGAAGACCAGGCGCTGCGACGCAAGCAGGTGTTTTTAGCGCACTGGAACGAGCGGCTTGATGCGTTTTTGGCGTTTAACGACCGCAACGTGTTGGGCAACGCTGGGGCTGTGAGCCACAAAGCAGCGCTGGCAAAAGCGCATGCCGAATACGATAAATTTGCCGAACAACGCCGCGCGCAGCTTGAAAATGCAGCGGACGGCACGTCGATTGAGTCGCTGGTACAGACCACAAAGCTGCTGTCAAAACCGAAACCTGCCAAATGACCATGCAACTGCTTCCATTTTGGAAAGCGTTCAAAGTCACAACAAGTACAAGCTATGAACCTTCAGTTTGAACACAACCTGGACTACCAGCGCGCCGCCATTGACGCGGTGTGTGGCCTCTTCATGGGCCAAGAGCTGTGCCGGACTGAATTTACCGTCAGTCACAGTGCGCCGGGCTATGGCCAAAGCATCGACCTTGCAGGGCAGGTGGTGCAGCAGCAAATGGGTCTGGGGCTGGCTGAAAGCGAGCTGGGTATTGGCAACCGGCTCAGCCTGCTGGACGACGACTTGCTTAAAAACCTGAACGCGGTGCAACTGCGCAACGGCTTGGCGCTGTCGCCCACATTGGAGTCAGGCGACTTCACGGTAGAAATGGAAACCGGCACCGGCAAAACCTATGTCTACCTGCGCACGCTGTTTGAGCTGAACCAGAAGTTTGGCTTTACCAAGTTTGTGATTGTGGTGCCGTCGGTGGCCATCAAAGAAGGCGTGTACAAAAGCCTGCAAATCATGGCGCCGCACTTTAAAACGCTGTACGCGGGTGTGCCGTTTGATTACTTTATTTATGACTCTAAAAAACTAGGCCAAGTCCGTAACTTTGCAACCAGTTCGCACATGCAGATCATGGTGATGACGATTCAGTCGATTGCCCGAGCAGACTATGCGGTGGTTTACAAAGACAGCGAAAAAACGGGCGGTGAGAGCCCCATCACGCTGATTCGCCAAGCCCGCCCCATCGTGATTGTGGACGAGCCACAAAGCGTGGACGGTGGCAAAGACGGCAAGGGCAAACAAGCGCTTAGCGAAATGAACCCGCTGTGTACCCTGCGCTATTCAGCCACCCATGCCACCAAGCACCACATGGTCTACAAGCTGGACGCGGTGGACGCGTATGAGCGGCAGCTGGTCAAACAAATTGAAGTGGCCAGCCTGGATATTCAAGGTGGTCATAACAAGCCGTATGTGAAGCTTCTGGGTGTCGGCTTTGAGGCAAAAAAACCGGTGGCCGAGGTGGAGCTGGACGTGCAGTCTAAAACGGGCAGCATCAAACGGATGGCTAAAAAAGTGCGGGTGGACGATGACTTGCAGCAGGTCACCAACAATGCCATGTACGCCAACTACGTGGTGGGCGAATTCAGCGCCAAAACAGGTGCGCAGTACCTGGACTTGCGATTTCCGGGCGGGGAAGAGCAACTGACAGTAGGTCAGGCGGTAGGCGATGTAGACGACGACGCCATCAAACGCATGATGATCAAGCGCACCATTCGCGAGCACCTGGACAAAGAGCTGCGTTTGCGGCCCAAAGGCATCAAGGTGCTGAGCCTGTTTTTTATCGACACCGTGGCCAACTACCGCCAGTACAGCGACAATGGTGTTGCCGCGCAGGGCAAGTTTGCGCAGATGTTTGAAGAGGAATACACGGCCTATGCCAAGTCCAGCAGGTACAACAGCTTGTTTAAAGAAGTCGATTTAAGTGCCCCCGCCAGCGGCGTACATGACGGCTACTTTTCTATCGACAAAAAAGGCGGCTGGACAGACACAGGTGAAAGTAACCAAACGGGTCGTGACAGCGCAGAACGAGCTTACAACCTGATCATGAAAGACAAAGAGCGCTTGTTGAGCTTTGACACGCCGCTCAAATTCATCTTCTCGCATTCTGCTCTGCGCGAAGGCTGGGACAACCCCAATGTGTTTCAGATTTGCAACCTGCGCGAGATCAACACCGAGCGCGAGCGCCGCCAAACCATTGGCCGTGGCTTGCGCCTGTGCGTGGACCAAACCGGCCAACGCCTGCGCGGCTTTGAGGTGAACACACTCACCGTGATTGCCAACGAAAGCTATGAAGACTTTGCCGACAAACTGCAAAAAGAAATGGAGGCCGAGACCGGCATACGCTTTGGTGTGGTCGAAGGCCATGCCTTTGCACAGTTGGCCGTGGCTGGCGCGGATGGTGATGCTGATGTGTTGGGCGCGGAGCGCTCTGAAGCCATTGCCCAGCATTTGAAATCTTTGGGCTTGATCAATGCGGCTGGCAAAGTGCAAGACGGATTGCGCCAGGCGCTGAAAGACGGCACGGTACCCATCCCATTGGAGTTGGAAGCATGGAAGGTTCAGATCATTGACCGCCTGCGCAAACTGGCGGGCAAGCTGGACATTAAAAACGCCGACGACAAAAAACCCATTGCACTGCGCCGCGAGGTGTATTTAAGCCCTGACTTCAAAGCGCTGTGGGACCGCATCAAGCACCGCACCACTTACCGCGTGGCGTTTGACAATGCCAAGTTGCTGGATACCTGCGTCAAAGCCTTGCAAGAAGCACCCAAAGTCACGCCTACCCGCGCGCGCTTTCGCAAGGCAGATTTGTCAATTGGGCGTGGTGGTGTGGATGCAGTGGGTACCAGCGACTCTGTGCATGAAACCTTGGCTGAGACGATTCCCCTGCCTGACCTGCTGACCGAGTTGCAAGACCGCACACAACTGACGCGCCGCAGCCTGGTCGATGTGCTGCAGCGCAGCGGGCGGCTGGGTGATTTCAAAATCAATCCGCAGCAGTTTATTGACTTGGCGGCGAAGTACATCAACTGTTACAAGCAACACGCCATCGTGGACGGCATACGCTACACCCGCTTGGGCGATGTAGACAGTCAAGCGCATGTTTGGGCACAAGAGCTGTTTGAAACGGCCGAGCTGATGGGTTACCTCAATACGCTGAAGGCTGAGAAATCAGTGTTTGAAAGCGTGCTGTATGACTCAGAGATTGAACGTACTTTTGCTGACGCACTAGAGAAAAATGAGTCGGTCAAGCTGTATGTGAAGCTGCCAAGCTGGTTCAGCATCCCAACGCCGCTTGGCGGCTACAACCCAGACTGGGCAGTAGTGGTTGACCATGAGGGGCAAGACAAGTTGTACTTTGTGGTGGAGACCAAAGGCAGCTTGGTCACACTGGACTTACGCACTGGCGAGTCTGACAAGATTGACTGTGGCGTGCGGCATTTTGAGGCGGTGGCAACTGGCCAGAACCCCGCCAAGTTTGTGAAAGCCAAGACGCTGGACGGTTTGCTAGCGCAAGTGACTTGAGCACGTTTTTGAAAAACAGACTGAACCTCTACCTGCAACTCATCCGCTGGGACCGCCCTGCGGGCTGGCTGCTGCTGCTGTGGCCCACGCTGTCGGCGCTTTGGCTGGCGTCACACGGTTTTCCGAGCTGGCATTTGCTGGTGGTTTTTACCTTGGGCACGTTCCTCATGCGCAGCGCAGGGTGCTGTTTGAACGATGTGGCCGACCGTGACTTTGACCGTCACGTCAAGCGCACCGCCCAGCGCCCTGTGACCAGCGGCAAGCTGCCCGCCAAAGAAGCGCTGGCGGTGGGCGCGATGCTGGCGCTCTGCGCATTCGGCCTTGTGCTGACGACCAATATCACCGCCATTGCCTGGTCATTTGCCGCTTTAGGCATTGCCATCATTTACCCGTTTGCCAAACGCTTTGTGGTCATGCCGCAGGCGGTGCTGGGCGTGGCTTTCAGCTTTGGCATACCGATGGCGTTTGCCGCCGTGCAGTCGCGCGTGCCTATGCTGGCCTGGGTGCTGTTGCTGGGCAATCTGTTCTGGGTGATTGCCTACGACACCGAATACGCCATGGTGGACCGCGATGATGACCTGAAAATCGGCATGAAGACCTCGGCCATCACCTTTGGGCGTTTTGACGTGCTGGCGGTGCTCGTGAGTTACTTTTTATACCTTTTTATATGGCTGAATGTGCTTTCAAGTCAATTAAATCGAGCGCAAGAAGCTATCTATTTAGTAGCAATTGGTCTGGCACTGGCGCAAGCCCTGTGGCATATCTGGCTGATCCGAAAGCGCCAGCGAGACGATTGCTTCAAGGCTTTCAGGCTAAATCACTGGCTGGGGTTTACCGTGTTCATGGGCATTGCCGCCACTTACGCTGCGCAGTTATAAAAAACTCAATTCGAGCCAAACTCTTGACCCATTTCTTTGGCTCTTTGCCTGGCCGCGCTCATGGCGCGCATGAACAGGGTTTTCACGTTGTCCTGCTCCATCGAGGTAATAGCCGCATGGGTTGTACCGCCTTTGGACGTGACGCGGGAGCGCAAAATTTCAATCGGCTCATCGCTGGCCTTGGCCAGTGCGCTGGCGCCGACAAACGTACCTACCGCCAACTGGTGCGCCTGTTCGCGCGTCAAGCCCATCGCCACACCCGCTTCAATCATGGCCTCGATAAAGTAAAAAACATAAGCGGGGCCTGAGCCTGACAGGGCGGTGACGGCATCGAGCTGGCTTTCATCATCCAGCCACAGGTGGTCGCCAGTGGTTTGAATCACGCGGTCCACCATGGCGCGGCCTGCGGCAGTTACGGCGGGCCGTGCAAATAGGGCTGTCATGCCTTTGCCCACCAGCGCAGGCGTGTTGGGCATGGCGCGCACGATGTGCTCGCTGCCCAGCCAGTGGGCAATGCTGCTGGATGTGATGCCGGCAGCCACACTCAAATGCAGCGCGGTTTTGGTGTGAAAGCGGGTGTCCAGCGCCGCGTCTTTGAAGGTTTGCGGCTTGACGGCCCACACCACCAGCGTCGCGCTGGTCAAATGGGGGCTGGGTGCTTCGCGCACACTGACGCCAAACTTTTCTTTCAGCCTGGTACGCGCTTCTTCAAACGGTTCAACCACCTGAATGCTGCTGGCAGGCGCGCCCCGTTTGAGCAAGCCGCCAATGATGGCACTGGCCATGTTGCCGCCGCCAATGAAGGCGATATTGTCGTGATGTGTTGTTGCCATGGGTCTATTCCGTCTATTCCAGAAATTCGAAAGCCAGAAACTGCGTGATCTGCCGCGGGTTGAAATTGTCGTCGCTGACGAACAACAGCGTACGGTTTTGATTCGGTAAGTTCGGCCCCCAGCACATGCCCTCTGTATTGTCGAGCTGCGTCAAAACCGGGAAGCCGGCAAAGTCAGCCACCAGCTTTTTGCTGGCGGCTGTGTGGTTACCGGGTTTGAGTGCTGCAACGCTCAAGGTATCAGTCGCCTGGCGCGTGTCAATCAGGTACAGCCGCATGGAGTTGCGGGTTTTGTCGTCCAGCCCGGCCATGTAGGCCCGCTCAAGAACCAGCATGCGGTGCGCGTCCAGCATCAGCACTTCGACCACGCCGTTGTCTGCATTCGCGTTGGCCGGTATCGGTGCTCTGGGGATGGCATCGGTCACATACGCGATTTGCCGCAGCAGTTTGCCGCTGGCGATGTCTATTTGTGTCAGGCGGCAAGGCCCGCCGGGGCTGCCCACCGTGGGTTCTTCTCCGTCTTGGCGCAAAGCGGCTTCCATGGCCAACCAGGCAGTTTGGCCGTCGGGGCTGATGGCCAGCCCCTCCAGCGTTTTATTGATTCGCGAGCCGCTGGTCAGCCCAAAGTCAAACGTCGCAGGCAGGGGGTAGGTGCGCTGCAACGTGCCTTCAAGGCGGGTTTGATACAAAGCTGTTGCCGCAAACCGTACCGCATTGCCCTCACTCGTCCACAGCAGGCTTTGGCTGGGCGCATGCCAGCGAATGGCTTCAGGGTCGGGTGCGCTGATGCCCTGTAAAAACGTCACGCCGGTCAATTCAATATCACCCATTTTGTCACTGCCAATGGCGATGCGAGCGGTATAAAAGCGCGGTGCACTGACGCCGCCGCCGTCGTCGCTGAGCAGGTAATACATGCCGCTTGCCGGGTCATGGTCAATGCCCGACAAACCGCCAACCGTGGTGCCCTGGTATGGCAGCTTGTGCGGCAAGCGCGTCTCGCCGATCAGGCGCAGTCTGGGTCCAGCAACGGCAGCCTGTGTTGACGCGCAGCCTGTCAGCCCCGCTGCCAAAGCTGCGCTGGCATGGGCCAGGAACTGGCGGCGGTTGGCCATGTGGGTTGTCATGCGTAGCATGTTATCTGGGGAAAGCGACAGATCAAAACACAGCCGCTGTGCGTTAGTCTTGGGGTCATGCGCTACATCCTCTCCCTAGACCAAGGCACCACCTCCAGCCGCGCCATGCTGTTTGACCACGCCGGCTCCGTCGTGGCGGTGGAGCAGGCTGAATTTGCCCAAATCTTCCCGCAGCCGGGCTGGGTGGAGCATGATGCGCAAGAAATTTGGCAAAGTCAGCTCAAAACCGCTCAAAACTGCCTGAAAAAGGCATCAAATCGGCCTATAGATCAATCAATACGGGCGCAAGCAGCTCCTGATTTAATAGCGCCGTCAAAGACTGAAATACTCGCCATCGGCATCACCAACCAGCGTGAAACCACTGTGCTGTGGGACCGCAACACCGGCCAGCCACTGGCCAACGCCATCGTCTGGCAAGACCGCCGCACCGCTGGCCGCTGCGACGAGTTACGCAGCCAAGGCCATGCCGAGCTGATTCAGCAAAAAACCGGGCTGGTACTCGACGCCTACTTTTCAGCCACCAAGCTGGCCTGGCTGCTGGACAACACACCCGGCGCGCGCGCCAGGGCGGATAAAGGCGAGCTGGCCTTTGGCACGATGGATTCATGGCTGATTTGGAACCTGACCGGCGCTCATCTAGGTGGGGTTCACGTGACGGACGCCAGCAACGCATCGCGCACCCTGCTGTTCAACATCCACACTTTGCAGTGGGACGACGAATTGCTCGCGCTTTTCAACATTCCGCCATCAGTCTTGCCCAAAGTTGTGACCAGCAGCGGCGTGGTGGGGGAAAGTAGCCACTCACTTTTCGGCACACCCATCCCGATAGCAGGCATCGCGGGCGACCAGCAAGCCGCCACCTTCGGGCAGGCTTGCCTCAATCCCGGCATGGCCAAAAACACCTACGGCACAGGCTGCTTCATGTTGATGAATACCGGCAGCCAGCCCGTGGCGTCTAAAAACAAGCTGCTCAGCACCGTGGGCTGGCAGCTTGATAAAACCACCTACTGTTTAGAAGGCAGCGTCTTCATGGGCGGCGCCACCATCCAGTGGCTGCGGGACGGGCTGCAAATCATTGATTCGGCGGCTGAAGTACAGGCGCTGGCCGAATCCGTGCCCGACAGCGGCGACGTGTACCTGGTCCCCGCCTTCACCGGCCTGGGCACACCCAACTGGGACCCCTATGCACGCGGCGCGATGTTAGGGCTGACTCGCGGCACAACCCGCGCCCACATTGCGCGCGCCGCCCTGGAAGCCATCGCCCTGCAAAGCGCAGACGTCTTCACCGCCATGAGCCAGGACGCAGGTGTTGGCCTCAAAGAGCTGCGGGTAGACGGCGGTGCATCGGCCAACAACCTGCTGATGCAAATGCAGGCCGACTTTTCAGGCGTGCCGGTCGTGCGGCCCAAAGTGACAGAAACCACCGCCCTGGGCGCAGCCTACCTGGCCGGGCTGGCGGTCGGCTTTTGGTCAGGCGCGGATGAAATCGCCAGCCAATGGCAAGTTGACCGCCGCTTTGAACCCCAAATGAGCGCTGAGGCAAGGGCCGCCAAGCTGGCGCGCTGGCACAAGGCAGTAGCGCGGGCTGGGGACTGGGCGGATGGGTGATTTAGCTGCTATATAAATAGGAGCTGCTTGCGCCCGAATCTATTGGGCCGGAGACTAACTGGATGGGTAAAAAGTGCTTAAAAGCACGATTTTTAAGGTTTTGACCATTGATAGCATCGTTCACAAAGTTCAAACTGGCTTTTTGAGTATCTTTTTAACCATAAATACCTGTCATTTAGGGCTGCAAGGCAATAAAAACGGGCGCAAATAGCTCCTAAAAATATAGCAAAATGGCTAACCTGTGGGGCGTTCTCATGCGGTTTCCGCATTGCCCAAGCCGTGTAAGCCAACGTATCATGAAGCCAGAAAAACTCAACTCTCAGGGGGGGGCGCTCATGGTTAAGGTTGTTTCATCGATTTTGATTTTGGCTTTTTTGCTGACGGGAGTCCTGTGGATGCGTAACCCTTCTGGCAACTATGAGCCTTTTGGGTTTTTCTTATCGGTCGTACTCAATGCGGTGGCCTATTTTTCACTCAAACCCACCACCAGCAGCCTCGCCATTGACGGCAAACCCCTAACTTTTGACCTCTCCATCGGCTGGAATGAATCCCCACAAGGCAAGGAGGCCGTTTGGCTGGACTGGCGCTGCCGACTGACCCCGCTGATTGGTCGTGAAGCTGAACAAAAAGAACTGCGCGATTGGGCCAATTCGCACCATGCATTGTCTTTTAAAGTCATTCAGGCTGACGGCGGTACTGGTAAAACGCGGTTGGCCGCAGAGTTTGCGCAAAGCCTGATTGACACCAAGCGCTGGGCGGGAGGCTTTGTTAATTTGACAAAATTTGAGCAAGCCCAGCGCTTGGCGTGGCAGGGCAACACCATTGTGGTGGTTGACTACCCCGAGCATTCGCCCGAGCGGCTGGCGCAATTGATTACTGCGGCCAAAGAGGGTATTCAACCCGGTAACAAAAAAAACAAGCTGCGCATTTTGCTGCTTTGCCGTTTGTCAGCAGGGGTGAATGCGCTTTTAAACCAACAAGGCGCGCAAAGTTACGCCAGCACACCCATGGCACTGGGCGAGCTGGCAGGCAAAGGCAACTTAAACCTGCTCACCCAGTCGTTAAGCAGGCTTGCGCCCACGGCTCCCAGCGTGAGTCAAGCAGACTTTGACGCATGGCTCACCGAGTCGCCACTGCACAGCACCGCCTTATTCGTCGTTGCACTGGCTATCCATTTGTCAAAATCGCCAGACCCAACACGTCGGTTTTTAAACGGCAAGGATCTGCTGATAGCGCTCGTCACGCGTGAGCAAGCCCGTTGGACAAAAGCCGAAGAAGGCCACGGCCTGCCGAAAGGCGTGCTGACTGATGTGCTGGCTTTTGCCACCTTGCTCAACGGTTTGCCTGCGGCGGCTGTCAACACCCAGTTAAACGATGCCTACAAATGGCCCGCCAACACACTGGCTAAGCTGCACAGCGCACTGGCAGAGGTTTGGCCGCTTGATGAGTTGACCCAAACCTACCCGACGTTGGCGCCAGACCTGTTGGCGGCTGTGTTGCTGTGGCACTGGCAAAGCCCGCTTGCCAAGCGCGGCGTGCCAACTGATGCCAATCTGCTGGCCAGCCTTGCGCCAGTTGACTGGTTTGGCGTTACCGTTTCGCTACAGCGCTGGCACATGCAGGCTTATGACCAAACCGTGCGTTTGCAACTGGGCAGGCCGCAAGATGCAGCTGCGCTGGCCGGGTTGCTACAAGACGCAGCTGCGCCGGGTTCAGACTTTGCAAACCGTTTAAAACGATCTTTTGTAATCATGGCCAACTGGACGGCGTTAGCTGATTTGGCTGTTGCTATTAGTAAGCCCGCCACCCTAATTGATGGCATTGTGCTTGACGCTGATCAGCTCGCAGCACAAGCAACGCAATTAAACAATCATGCTTTGTATTTGGCTTCAGCTGGAGAACACTCTGGCGCACTCAAAGCCGCGCAAGAGGCGGTGGCCATTTGCAGGTCTTTGGCCAAAACCAATCCCGCAGCCTACGAGTCAGACTTGGCAATCAGCATGAATAATCTAGCAGGTTATTTAAGCGCAACTAGCGACCGCCGAGGAGCATTGAAAGCTGCGCAAGAGGCGGTGGAAATTCGCAGACGCTTGGTCGAAATCAACCCCGCCGCTTACGAGCCCGACTTGGCGATGAGCATCAACAATCTGGCCAGCTCTTTAAGCGAAACGGGAGACCGCCCCGGCGCATTGAAAGCCGCGCAAGAGGCGGTGGCCATTTATAGGCGCTTGGCCAAAACCAACCTTGCCGCCTACGAGCCTAATTTGGCGATGTGCATCAACAACTTGGCGAGCTGTTTAAGTGGAGCTGGCGACCGCCGCGCCGCAGTGAAAGCCGCACAAGAGGCGGTGGCGATTGATAGACGCTTGGCCGAAACGAACCCAGCCGCATACGCGCCCTTATTGGCAGGGGGCATCAACAACCTAGCAATCCGGTTAGGTGAAATCGGCGACCATACGGGCGCACTGAAAGCTGCGCGAGAGGCGGCTGATATTTACAGGCGTTTGGCCGAAACGAACCCAGTCGCCTACACGCCTGATTTAGCTATGAGCATCTTTAACCTTGCAGGCTGTTTAAGTGACACTGTCAACCGCCCCGCCACCCTAGAAGCCGCGAAAGAGGCGGTAGCCTTGTATGAAAAGGTGAATCTACAAACCCCCGGCGCGTTTGACGTGCAGTTAGCGACAGCACGGCGAGCACTTGACGGCTTGAGTTAGCTATTAATTCAGGATCTGCTTGCGCCCGTATTTGTTGGCTAAAAGGCCAAAAATAGCCTTTGAAATAGTCAAAATAAATCCCAAAACTTGTTTTAACCCGCTAAACAGGTCTCGTTCACTTTCAAATCGTTTTGAGCGGCATCCTGCGCTGGGCTGCAAAATTTTTGCCGTGCGAGCTGCTCGCCTTACTGAAGCTGCTGCGCCATCGCATCGGAGTTGCCGCTTACCGTCAAACGGTATAAAATATTCACATGATTCAGTCCTTCAAGTGCGAGCAAACACAGGAGCTTTTTGAAACGGGCAAATCAAAGCAGTTTGCCAACATCAAACAAGTGGCTGAGCGCAAGTTGACACAACTTGCAGCCGCTGTGACGCTGGAGTTTTTGAAGTCACCGCCCGGCAATCACCTTGAGCTGCTGGTGGGGGACAGGGCGGGGCAATACAGCATTCGCGTCAATCAGCAATGGCGCCTGTGCTTTGTCTGGACGGCTGACGGCCCTGCTGACGTTGAAATTGTTGACTATCACTGAACATCTGGCTAAGACAAAAGGAATCAAACATGATCACAAACGGAATGCGCCCCGTACACCCCGGTGAAATACTGCGGGAAGACTTTTTAAAGCCGCTGCAAATGAGCGCCAACGCGTTGTCAAAAGCGCTGCACGTGCCCGCCGGGCGGGTCAATGACATCGTGCTAGAGCGGCGCGGCGTAACCCCTGATACCGCGCTTCGACTGGCACGCTATTTTGGGGGCGATGCGCAGTCGTGGCTGAACTTGCAGCAAAGCTATGACCTGAAAGTGACGCAAAAGCAAAAAGCCAAGCAAATCGAAGCTGAGATTGAGCCGCTGGCGTTGGCTGCGTGATGACTGAATAAAACATGAACCGCGCATCACTGATAGAACAACTCGCCCGCCCCATCACCTACGACATTGCCGTCATCGGCGGCGGCGCAACAGGGCTGGGTGTGGCGCTGGACGCTGCGGCGCGTGGGTTTTCTGTCGTGCTGGTTGAGTCGCATGACTTTGCCAAGGGCACATCGTCGCGCGCGACCAAGCTGGTGCACGGCGGGGTGCGCTACCTGGCGCAGGGCAATATTTCATTGGTGCGCGAGGCGCTGCATGAGCGCAGCACGCTGCTGGCCAATGCGCCGCACCTGGCGCAGCCGCTGGCGTTTGTGATGCCGTCGTACAAGTTTTGGGAAGCGCCTTTTTACGGCGTGGGTCTGAAGATGTATGACGCGCTGGCGGGCAAAGCCGGGCTGGGTGCGACCGAGTTTTTAAACCCTGACGAAACCCTGGCGCTGCTGCCGAACAGCAAAAAAAATGGTCCTGGAGGGCAGCTCAAAGGCGGGGTGAAGTACTGGGACGGCCAGTTTGACGACGCGCGGCTGGCGCTGGCTTTGGCTCGCACGGCGGCAAGCAAAGGCGCATTGCTTATTAGTTACTGTGCGGCGACTGGCTTGATTCACGAAGGCGGCAAAGTGGCTGGCCTGCACGTGAAAGACGTTGAAACGGGCAAGACTTACGACATCAGAGCCAAGTCGGTCATCAATGCCACAGGGGTGTGGGTTGACCAGTTCCGGATGGAAGACGGTAAAGCGATTGGCCGCGATGTCAAAGCCATGGTCGCGCCTAGCCAAGGCGTGCATATTGTTGTTGACCGCAGCTTTTTGCCCGCTAGCCACAACATGAATCACGCCATGTTGATCCCGAAAACAGCCGATGGCCGGGTGCTGTTTGCCGTGCCGTGGCTGGGCAAAACCATTTTGGGTACGACAGACACACCGAGGGACGACGTGGTGCGCGAGCCGCTCGCTTTTAAAGAGGAAGTCGACTTCATTCTCAACGAGTCAGCCCGGTATTTGACCAAAGCGCCAACCCGCGCTGACATCAAAAGCATCTGGGTAGGCTTGCGGCCGCTGGTCAAGCCTGCGGACGATGACGGCGACAACACCAAAGGCTTGTCGCGTGAGCACACCATTTTGGTCAGCAAAAGCGGGCTGGTCACCGTGACAGGCGGCAAATGGACAACCTACCGCGCGATGGCTGAGGACGTGCTGGACAGGTGTTTTTCAGCTGATTTGCTGCCTGCCAAGCCGGCCGGCGTGACGACTGATTTGAAACTGGTGGGTGCGCAGGTCACAAAACATGGCATCAGCGACGCGCCGGGCATTCATCTGTATGGCAGCGAGGCGGCGGCTGTGCTGGCGTCGCCTGGGGCTGAAACAGACCTTGGCGGCGGTCTAACTGAGGCGATGGTGCGCTTTGCGGCCCGTTTTGAATACGCCAGAACCGTTGAAGACGTGCTGGCGCGGCGTTCGCGCCTGCTGTTTTTGGATGCCGCGCTGGCCAAATCGCTGGCAGCGCCCGTTGCAGCGCTTTTGCAACAGGAAACCGGCGTTGACCCGGCTTTAGGCGCGTTTTTGGTGCTTTGCGACCAGTATTTGCGGCTACCGAACTGACTTTCTCCGAAGTGCTCAGGTTTTCTTGCAAATTTATAGGGTTTTTACGCCGATAGGTGTTGACAAGGCCCAGAACTTGGGTGATACTCATGGGCTTCGCTTGAAAAAGTGGAGATCCGGACAATAGCCTAATGGAAGCTTTGCAAGTGGTTTGCAAAGTGGACGACAGGCCCAAGACTGATCGGCTGGCTTGAAAAGGCTAACTGGTGCAAGTTGGGAACACATTTAAATGATTCAAACGCAATCCAAACTCGATGTTGCTGACAATACGGGTGCCAAATCCGTGATGTGCATCAAAGTGCTGGGCGGCTCCAAGCGCCGGTATGCCAGCGTTGGTGACGTCATCAAAGTCAGCATCAAAGAAGCCGCTCCACGTGGCCGCGTCAAAAAAGGCGAGGTTTACAGTGCCGTGGTCGTTCGCACCGCCAAGGGCATTCGCCGTGGCGATGGTTCGCTGGTCAAATTCGACGGCAACGCAGCAGTGTTGCTTAACGCCAAGCTGGAGCCTATCGGCACCCGCATCTTCGGACCAGTGACGCGCGAGTTGCGCACTGAAAAGTTCATGAAGATCGTGTCCCTGGCTCCTGAAGTTCTGTAAAGGCACGCCATGAACAAAATTCGCAAAGGCGACAAAATCATCGTCATCACGGGTCGTGACAAGGGTAAAACCGGTACGATCACGCAGCGCACCGACGACGCTTATGTGCTGGTTGAGGGTATCAACATGGTGAAAAAACACACCAAGCCCAATCCGCTCAAAGGAACCACCGGCGGCATCGTGCAAAAGAGCATGCCGATTCACCAATCCAATATCGCGATTTTCAACGCGGCATCTGGCAAGGCGGACCGTGTGGGCATCAAGTTGTTGGCTGACGGCAAAAAAGTGCGCGTCTTCAAGTCCAGCGGCGACGAAATCAAGGCTGCATAAAAATGGCTAAAACAGTTACACAACAAGCTGCAACCCAGGCTCGCCTGCAGACGCAGTTCCGCGAGAAAATCGCGCCCGCCCTGGTTGAAAAGTTCGGCTACAAGTCGCCAATGCAGGTTCCCCGCATCACCAAGATCACACTCAACATGGGTGTGAGCGAGGCGGTTGCTGACAAGAAAGTCATGGACAGCGCCGTCGGCGACATGACCAAAATCGCTGGCCAAAAGCCAGTCGTGACCAAGGCCAAAAAGGCTATCGCCGGTTTCAAAATCCGCGAAGACTTGCCAATTGGCTGCATGGTCACCTTGCGCGGCGTGAAGATGTATGAGTTCCTGGATCGTTTCGTGACTGTGGCTCTGCCTCGCGTTCGTGACTTTCGCGGTATCTCTGGCCGTGCGTTTGACGGCCGTGGCAACTACAACATCGGCGTGAAAGAGCAGATCATTTTTCCTGAAATTGAATACGACAAGGTCGATGCCTTGCGCGGACTCAACATCAGCATCACCACAACGGCCAAGACCGACGAAGAGTGCAAAGCTCTTTTGACTGCTTTCCGTTTCCCGTTCAAGAACTGAGGCTCTCGCATGTCAACACAAGCATTGCTGCAACGTGAAATCAAACGCGACAAACTGGTCGCCAAGTTTGCTAAAAAGCACGCAGAACTCAAAAAGACGTCTAACGACTTCAAACGCACTGACGACGAGCGCGCTGCTGCCCGTCTTGAGTTGCAAAAGTTGCCGCGCAACGCGAACCCAACCCGCCAGCGCAACCGCTGCGCGATCACGGGTCGCCCGCGTGGTACGTTCCGTCAATTCGGCTTGGCTCGCGCCAAGATTCGTGAGTTGGCATTTGCTGGTGATATCCCTGGTATCACCAAGGCAAGCTGGTAAGCATAGGAGAACCGCAAAATGAGTATGAGTGATCCTATCGCCGACATGCTGACACGCATTCGGAACGCACAAATGGTTGAAAAAGCCGTTGTTCAAGTGCCATCGTCAAAAGTCAAAGTTGCCATCGCGCAAGTGTTGAAGGATGAGGGCTACATTGATGGCTTTTCCGTCAAGCTTGACGACGGTAAATCCCAACTGGAAATCGCCCTGAAGTATTACGCAGGCAAGCCCGTGATTGAGCGCATCGAGCGCGTCAGTCGCCCAGGCCTTCGCGTTTACAAAGGCAATGGCGCCATTCCTCAGGTCATGAATGGCTTGGGTGTGGCAATTGTCACGACACCACAGGGTGTCATGACAGATCGTAAGGCGCGTGCTACCGGTATCGGTGGTGAAGTGCTTTGCTACGTCGCTTAATCGCAGGCATTGAGGAGTAACTGAAATGTCCCGTGTAGGAAAAACGCCAGTGTCCGTACCAGCCGGTGTGGATGTGGCTATCAAACAAGACCAGATCAGTGTCAAGGGTCCTTTGGGTACTCTGAGTCTGGCTCAAAATGCGCTCGTCATCATCACCAGTGATGCTGGCAAGCTGAGTTTCGCACCAGTGAATGATTCGCGCGAAGCCAATGCCATGTCAGGCACCATGCGTCAGCTGGTCAACAACATGGTGGTCGGTGTGACCAAGGGCTTTGAGAAAAAGCTCAGCCTGGTTGGTGTGGGTTACAAGGCTGCTGCTTCAGGCGCCAAGCTGAACTTGACGGTGGGCTATTCGCATCCTGTTGATTTCGTGATGCCTGCAGGTATCACTGTTGCAACGCCAGCGCCTACCGAAATCGTGATCAAAGGTTCTGACCGCCAACGTGTTGGCCAGATCGCCGCTGAAGTTCGTGCTGTTCGCACTCCTGAGCCTTACAAAGGCAAGGGCATCCGCTATGCGGATGAGAAGATCACGATCAAAGAAACCAAGAAGAAATAAGGAGCTGCACCATGTTGACCAAAAAAGAGCAGCGCCTGCGTCGTTCACGTCAAACCCGGATTCGCATCGCCACGCAAGGTGTTGCCCGTTTGACGGTGAACCGCACCAATTTGCACATTTATGCCAGCGTTATTTCTGGCGACGGTACCAAAGTTTTGGCCGCAGCATCGACGGCAGAAGTCGAAGTTCGCAAGGAAATTGGCGCATCAGGCAAAGGCGGCAACGTCGCCGCTGCACAAGCCATTGGCAAGCGCATTGCTGAAAAAGCAAAAGCTGCTGGCGTCGATAAAGTTGCGTTTGACCGTGCTGGTTTTGCGTACCATGGCCGCGTGAAAGCGCTGGCTGATGCAGCCCGCGAAGCTGGCCTGCAGTTTTAAGAAGATTGGAATAGACGTATGGCCAAGTTTCAAGCTAAATCAGCAAACGATGCTCCAGACGATGGTCTGAAGGAAAAGATGATCGCGGTCAACCGCGTAACCAAAGTGGTAAAGGGTGGCCGTATTCTCGGTTTCGCCGCACTCACAGTGGTCGGCGACGGTGATGGCCGTGTTGGCATGGGCAAAGGCAAGTCAAAAGAAGTGCCGGCAGCAGTGCAAAAAGCCATGGAAGAAGCGCGCCGCAATTTGAATAAAGTGTCATTGAAAAACGGCACGATTCATCACAAAGTGTCGGGTCACTGGGGTGCAGCTAACGTCATGATGATGCCTGCTGCCAAAGGTACCGGCATCATTGCTGGCGGCCCCATGCGCGCTGTTTTTGAAGTCATGGGCATCACCGACATCGTGGCCAAGAGCCACGGTTCGAGCAACCCGTACAACATGGTGCGTGCAACATTAGACGCACTCAACAAATCAACGACTGCTTCGGATATTGCGGCCAAGCGCGGCAAATCAGTCGAAGAAATTTTCGGCTAAAACAGCAGTTGAGGATCACAACATGACAACAGAAAACAAATTGAAAGTTCAGCTGATTCGCAGCCCGATCGGCACCAAAGAATCACACCGTGCGACTGTGCGTGGTTTGGGTTTGCGCGGTGTCAACAGCGTCAGTGAGTTAGAGGACACGCCCGCAGTTCGCGGCATGATCAACAAGATCGCGTATCTGGTCAAGATTGTTTGAGCTTTAAGTTCATTAGGAATTCAAAATGGAATTGAACGGAATCAAGCCTGGAGAAGGCGCCAAACATTACAAACGCCGAGTGGGTCGTGGTATTGGTTCGGGCATCGGCAAAACAGCTGGTCGTGGTCATAAAGGCCAAAAGTCACGCGCCGGTGGTTACCACAAGGTTGGCTTTGAGGGCGGCCAGATGCCTATGCATCGCCGTTTGCCAAAGCGCGGCTTCAAGTCGCATTTGCTCAAGTTCAACGCTGAAGTTAGCTTGACGGCTCTTGAGTTGCTCGGTTTGCCAGAGGTTGATCTACTGGTGCTGAAAACTGCTGGCCTGGTTGGTCAGCTTGCAAAGAATGTCAAAGTGATCAAGTCCGGGATGTTGACCAAGTCGGTCAAGTTGAACGGTATCGGTGCAACGGCTGGTGCAAAGGCAATCATCGAAGCCGCAGGCGGCTCGATTTCTGCTGCTGCCTAAGTACTTAGAGAATTTAACGGATTAATCAGTGGCAACCAACGCGGCTCAAATTGCAAAAACCGGCAAGTTCGGTGATCTGCGCAATCGCCTTATCTTTTTACTGCTGGCATTGGTTGTATACCGCATTGGCGCGCATATTCCGGTGCCCGGCATTGATCCCAATCAGTTGAAAGAGTTGTTCAAAGGTCAGTCAGGCGGCATATTGAATTTGTTCAATATGTTTTCTGGTGGAGCATTGTCACGATTCACGGTTTTTGCGCTGGGCATCATGCCCTATATTTCTGCTTCCATCATCATGCAGTTGCTCACCTATGTCCTGCCGACATTCGAACAACTGAAAAAAGAAGGTGAAAGTGGTCGCCGCAAGATCACGCAGTACACACGATACGCCAGTTTGGGTTTGGCTCTGTTTCAGTCGATAGGCATCGCCGTCGCACTTGAGAGCTCGCCTGGTTTGGTGCTGGCGCCCGGTTTTGGTTTTCGAATGACTGCCGTGGTCAGTTTGACGGCCGGTACGATGTTTTTGATGTGGCTGGGTGAGCAGATTACTGAGCGCGGCCTCGGCAACGGCATATCAATTCTGATTTTCGCAGGAATTGCGGCTGGTCTTCCAAGCGCAGTTGGCGGCTTGCTTGAACTCATCCGAACAGGAGCCATGAGTATTTTGGTAGCGATTGCTATCATCGCAGTTGTAGTGGCTGTCACTTATTTTGTGGTTTTTGTCGAGCGTGGTCAGCGCAAGATTTTGGTCAACTATGCTCGCAGACAAGTAGGTAACAAGGTTTATGGCGGCCAGTCGTCCCACTTGCCTTTGAAGCTCAACATGGCCGGTGTGATTCCACCTATTTTTGCTTCATCAATCATTTTGTTGCCCGCTACCGTTGTAGGGTGGTTCAGCACAGGTGAAAGCATGCGCTGGCTGAAAGACATTGCTGGCACTTTAACGCCAGGCCAGCCAATCTATGTGTTGCTTTATGCCAGTGCGATTGTGTTTTTCTGTTTTTTTTACACGACGCTTGTTTTTAACAGCCGTGAGACAGCAGATAACCTGAAAAAGAGCGGTGCGTTTATTCCGGGCATTCGTCCGGGTGACCAGACAGCGCGTTACATTGACAAAATTTTGGTTCGCCTAACGCTGGCCGGTGCGGTTTATATCACCTTTGTTTGCCTGTTGCCGGAGTTTTTGATTTTGAAGTACAACGTGCCGTTTTATTTTGGCGGCACATCTTTGATGATTATTGTGGTGGTGACCATGGATTTCATGGCGCAGGTCCAGAATTACATGATGTCGCAGCAGTATGAGTCTTTGCTTAAAAAAGCAAATTTCAAGACTACACCTGGCGGCTAATCGATTTAAAGTTTTAGGAGAAAAGACATGAAAGTTTCAGCTTCGGTCAAGAAAATTTGCCGTAACTGCAAGGTTATTCGTCGCAAGGGCGTTGTTCGCGTGATCTGCACAGACCCACGCCACAAACAGCGCCAAGGCTGATTTCAAGAGTTTTAGAGGATTTATATGGCTCGTATCGCTGGTATCAATATTCCGCCGCAGCAGCATGCTGAAATCGGTTTAACTGCTATTTTTGGCATAGGTCGGACTCGCGCTCGCAAAATTTGCGAAGCATGCGAGATCGCCTATTCCAAAAAAGTCAAAGACTTGACTGACGGAGACCTGGAAAAAATTCGTGATCAGATCGCACTGTTCACTATCGAAGGCGACCTGCGCCGCGAAACTACTATGAACATCAAGCGTTTGATGGACATTGGCTGCTACCGCGGTTTCCGCCATCGTCGTGGTTTGCCGATGCGTGGCCAGCGTACGCGTACCAATGCCCGTACCCGCAAAGGTCCGCGCAAGGCAGCAGCATCCCTGAAGAAATAAAGCAAGAGATAGGTAAAGCACATATGGCTAAAGCACAAAACAACACGGCTGCACAGCGCGTTCGCAAGAAAGTTCGCAAGAACGTTGCTGACGGTATTGCACACGTGCATGCATCTTTCAACAACACTATCATCATGATCACCGACCGTCAGGGCAATGCCTTGTCGTGGGCATCTTCAGGCGGTCAGGGCTTTAAAGGTTCGCGTAAATCGACTCCTTTTGCTGCTCAGGTCGCGTCTGAGGTTGCAGGTCGCGCTGCGATTGAGCAGGGCATCAAAAATCTTGACGTTGAAATCAAGGGCCCTGGACCTGGACGTGAATCTTCAGTTCGTGCGCTGGGCGCTCTCGGTATTCGAATCAATTCGATTGCTGACGTGACGCCTGTACCTCACAACGGCTGCCGTCCACAGAAACGTCGCCGGATTTAATTTTTCGTCGCTTTGGACTATTGGCTATTTGTTTGGTCAATCGGCACAAGGCATTTAACCAAAGCCCACCGCCGTTAAGCCATAACGTAAAAGTTAAAGCTGAAGGCTCCTGCAGCAATGCAGCAGATGACAAAAGGAAATTCAAGTGGCACGTTACCTGGGCCCCAAGGCCAAATTGTCCCGCCGTGAAGGTACGGACTTATTCTTAAAAAGCGCTCGCCGCGCTATTGCCGACAAAGCCAAGTTTGACTCCAAGCCGGGTCAGCATGGCCGCACGTCTGGCACCCGCACATCAGACTACGGTCTGCAACTGCGTGAAAAGCAGAAGGTCAAGCGCATGTACGGCGTGCTGGAAAAGCAATTCCGCCGTTACTTTGAAGAGGCTGACCGCCGCAAAGGCAATACCGGCGCCAACTTGCTGTTCATTCTTGAGTCACGTCTTGATAACGTCGTGTACCGCATGGGCTTTGGTTCAACCCGCGCTGAAGCGCGTCAGCTGGTGTCCCACAAGGCGATCGTCGTTAATGGCGGTTCAGTGAACATACCGTCGTACATGGTCAAAGCCGGTGACGTGATTGCAGTGCGCGACAAATCCAAAAAGCAGACCCGTGTGGATGAAGCCCTTCAACTTGCAACGCAAGTTGGCATGCCTTCATGGGTTGACGTGAGCATTGACAAAGGCGAAGGTACCTTCAAGAAGGTTCCTGATCGCGACGAGTTCGCAGCAGACATCAATGAATCATTGATCGTCGAGTTGTACTCACGCTAATTTCGTTCCTGCGACGTGCTTGACACGTCGCCGGCCTTATCGGTGTAACGAACCGAGGGTATTGAGAGGAAGATTGCATGCAGACTAATTTACTGAAACCAAAAACCATTAATGTGGAGCAACTGAGCGCCAACCGCGCAAAAGTCACGCTCGAACCTTTTGAGCGTGGCTACGGGCATACGCTGGGCAATGCACTGCGTCGCGTCTTGCTGTCGTCGATGGTGGGCCACGCGGCTACCGAAGTGACAATCGCTGGCGTGCTGCACGAGTACTCGTCGATCGACGGTGTGCAAGAAGACGTCGTCAACATTTTGTTGAACCTCAAGGGCGTGGTGTTCAAGCTCCACAACCGCGATGAAGTCACCCTGAGCCTGCGCAAAGATGGCACCGGCCCTGTGACGGCTGCCGACATTCAAACGCCGCACGACGTTGAAATCATCAACCCCGAGCATGTGATTGTTAACCTGTCGCATGGTGGCAAAATTGACATGCAGATCAAGGTTGAAAATGGTCGCGGTTACGTACCTGGCAATGTGCGCCGCTACGGCGACGAGTCAACCAAGTCGATAGGCCGCATTGTTTTGGACGCTTCGTTCTCGCCTGTCAAACGCGTCAGCTACACGGTTGAAAGCGCTCGCGTTGAGCAGCGTACTGACCTTGACAAGCTTGTTCTCGAGATTGAAACCAATGGTGCTGTGACAGCTGAAGATGCAGTTCGTGCATCGGCCAAAATTCTGGTTGAACAGTTGGCTGTGTTTGCACAACTTGAAGGCAATGAGTTGCCTGATTTCAATGCACCTGTGCAGCGCAGTTCGCAGCAGTTCGATCCGATCTTGTTGCGCCCTGTTGACGAGCTGGAGTTGACAGTTCGTTCAGCCAATTGTTTGAAGGCTGAAAACATTTATTACATCGGCGATTTGATTCAGCGTACCGAAAACGAGCTGCTCAAGACACCAAATCTCGGTCGCAAATCGCTCAATGAGATTAAGGAAGTGCTTGCATCGCGAGGTTTGACGTTGGGTATGCGTCTTGAAAGCTGGCCACCTGCTGGCCTGGACAAACACTAAAATTTCATTCTTAAAAAAGAATGACGCAACGGGCAGTACCTGATACGGCTGCCTGAATACTACAAAGGAAAAAGATCATGCGCCACGGACACGGACTACGTAAACTTAACCGCACCAGCGAGCACCGCCTCGCCATGCTTCGCAACATGATGAATTCGCTGCTACAGCACGAAGCCATCAAAACCACTCTGCCAAAGGCCAAGGAGTTGCGCCGCGTGGTTGAACCCATGATCACGTTGGCCAAAGAGCCAACGCTGGCCAACAAGCGCTTGGCGTTTGATCGCTTGCGTGACCGCGATATGGTGGTCAAGTTATTTGCTGAACTTGGTCCGCGTTACAAAGCTCGTCCAGGCGGCTACACCCGAATTTTGAAAATGGGTTTCCGCGTTGGTGACAACGCACCGATGGCCTTGGTTGAATTGGTCGATCGTCCTGACGTGGATACCACCACGGCTGACACGGCCAAGGCAGAGTAAGCTATAATATATAGATACCGCGCGGTGGAGCAGCCTGGTAGCTCGTTGGGCTCATAACCCAAAGGTCGTAAGTTCAAATCTTGCCCGCGCAACCAACATGATGATGAGCATTTTGCTTAAAAATCAACCAAGACGCCTACCGTGAGTAGGCGTTTTTCTTGGCTGAATTGATAAGTAACGGTGACATGCTTTGACGATAAAGAAATCACTTTTTGTTGCATCTCGCATGCTGGCGTTGGCGATTGCCCTTTTCGCCACAACGGCACACTCACAAAATTCATCCCTCGCGCAGAGCGGTACTGTAGTCTGGACCTGCCAGGCCTTTTACCTGCCTGCCCGCAGTATCTGGACCCGTACACTGGCCATTGACTACGATGCTGAATCCGTTCGTTCCGTAGCAGTCGATGGTGTCCGAGTTTATTCATTCAGCGTCATCGATAGCATTGTGCTGACAGCAATTGACGGTGAGCGGATTCAATTTGATGCGATCGCTCAAACCTGGAAAAGTGATCTGCGTGGGGTAGTAAGTTCTCAAGGGCGATGCGATCGCTGATCATCAGCTGGGTGGTTTTTTAAGAATATGCTGCATAACGAGAGACAAAACTTGACACTCAATTCATTGTCTCTTTTCCAAACAACGCATTCATTTTGAGGACATCAATGAACCATTCCAACCGCTATAAGTGGGCCACCTTGGCACTCAGCTTAAGCTCTGCCATGGCCGCCCATGCTGGTCGTCCATTGGGTGTTGATGATGCAAGTGTCAACGACAAAGGTGCTGGCCACGTGGAGGTCTGGGTGGCGCGCGACAGTGCCAAAAACACCCTGATTAACCTTGCACCGGCCTACGCGCCGATTGACGATCTGGAACTGTCCGCGGTCTTGTCACGCGACACTACCAACAGACTGAACACTCAGACACTACAGGCCAAATGGCGCATTACACCGGCTCAGGAAAAGGGTTGTAACGTGGCGGGAGTGCTTGGAGCAACGCGACTGCCTGCCGGTGCGGGCAGTACCGCGTACCTGACTGGCAACCTCAGTTGCAACGCTTTGGGCCCTTTTAATGTGCATGCCAATCTGGGTGTCAGCAAAGCCAAAGACGTGGCATCCACGGGCACTTGGGGTTTGGCTGTCGAGCTACCCTTGACCGGCTGGACTCCGCATGCTGAAGTGTTTGGTGTTGAACGCTCCAAACCAACCGTCCAGTTTGGCGCACGCACACAGCTCACCAAAGAACTCCAATTGGAAGGCACAGTGGGACGCAACAATGCCCAAACAGTCGCTTCTATCGGTATGAAATACCAGTTTCAATCAGAATTGGATGGCTGAAAGCCGCTTGAGCACTTATTCGGGCGTCAAAAACGGCTTTTGCTCAATAAATCCATGCGCAAGCAGCTACTGAAAACATAGTAACTCGACAGGACGTTAAGGTTGAACGCCGTCAATCGTCAATGTCAATTTTTTGCCGCCCGCTTTGACGGGTGAGCTTTGGCCGATCAAATCACCACTTTGGGGAATGGCATTGCCCGTCTTGGAGACTCGCGCACCGACGATGACGAGTTCGAACCTGGAAAGTTTGAGCTCGTCAGCCATGGCGGTACTGTCGTCCAGCGTGAAGGTGATGGGCAATTCGCTGGCTTTTCGTTTCAAAATAGCCAGTGGCATTCTTGGCCCTTGGGAGGCTCGGGCGAAGATGAAGACGGTGTCGTCAGGGGCGACTCTGGCTTTCAATGCAGGTGACAGGCTGACCACGCCTTGAATGTTGGCAGTGGCCGCGACGGGTGTGGGTGCTGACTTGTCAGTTGCTGACGGGGCAACAGCCTGCTGACCCGACGCAAGCCGAGCCTCTTCAATGCTGCTGGCCAGACCTTTGGCAAATTCGCCACCCGGGGGGGCAAGTCCTTGAGCCTTGGTCCAATACTGAAAGGCTTTGGCAAAATCTTTTTTCTCATATGCCGCGCTGCCTGCCAGCGCAAGGGCTTTGAGGTTATTTGGGTCCAACACCAGAGCTCGCTCGAAAAGTCTGGTCGGCTCGCCCAGCATGCTCTGGCCTTGGAGCATGGCAATCACATCGGCGTGGTCGGCCATGATTTGCGCGTTGCCGGGATTTAACTCAACGGCACGCTTGTAGGCTTTGTTGGCTTCTGTAAATTTTTGCATCGCGGCATACGATCTGGCCAGCATTTCCCAAGCCTTGGGGTCAGGTGTTTCTGCGGCGGGCACAGCCTCCAGACGAGCGGCAAAAGCGCTGACCATGGCTTCGATCTGCTCAGGTGTTGGGTCAGTTTCTGGGCTGGCCTGCAAATTTGCAGGATTCAAGGCATTGATATTGCCCAAAAAACCGTAAATGAAAATTGCCAGCAGCGGAATGGTGAAACCCAGCGCCCATGCAGTACGTTTTGACTTGACTGGTGCTATAGCAGTTTCCGGTGCGCTTTCTTCTTCGAGCACGCGGCGTTCGATCTCGCTTGTAGCCAGCGCCAGCTGTCCGGCACTGATGCTGCCTGATGCATGGTCAGACTCCAGTTGCGTGAGCTGGCTACGCAAAACGGCCAAGTTGGCATGCGCTGCGCTGGCGGTGGTTTGATCGGTATCACCTTTTGACTTCAGAAGCGCCGGTAACACGAATGCAAGAGCCAATACTAGAAGCACTGCAGCTGAAATCCAGAAAGCGATCATTTTTTAGTCTTGAGGTGGGGTGGCTAAAAGCGCGCGTGCCTTGGCGGCATCTGCATCGTTCAAGGCGGAGGGTTGAACCGCAAACCTGCGCCGCCGTACGTTGAGGACCAGCATGAACAGCGCTATGAATAAAAGCACGAACGGCCCCATCCAGAGCAGTACAGTGGTGGTTTTTAGGGGGGGACGATACAGCACAAAGTCGCCGTAGCGCTCAACCATAAAATCAAGGATCTGCTTTTGCGACTGGCCTTCGTTAAGCTTGATACGAATCTGATTCTTCAAATCGACCGCCAAATCTGCACTCGAAGCGGCGATGGTTTCGTTCTGGCACACCAGGCAGCGCAGCTCTTCAGCAATTACCATCATTTTGGCTTCCAGCACCGGATCCGCCGATATGTTGGGAGCTACTTTGGCCTGAAGCGACAAACTCAGGCAAAGCGCTAACGCTATAAAAAAAGCTTTCATGTTTTAAACGGCAGAGAGTTTTTTAACCAGCGGCAAAATCGTGTCGCGCAGTACCTCGGGTGTTACTGGCCCGATTTGCTTGAAGCGAATCACGCCTTGCTTGTCGACCACAAAAGTCTCAGGCACACCGTACACACCCAGGTCGATGCCGACCAGGCCATCTGCATCGACAAGCGAAGCAACATACGGATTGCCAAAGTTACCCAGCCACGCAATAGCGGCGGGGGATTTGTCTTTGTAGTTCAGGCCGTAAATCGGCACCTGGTTAGTTTTGGCCAGCTCGACAAGGTGCGGGTGTTCAATACGGCAGGCCACGCACCAGGATGCCCACACATTAAGCAGCCATACTTTGCCCAACATATCCTGCGCTGCAATGGTTTTGCTGGGCTCGCTGAGCACGGACAATTTGAATTGCGGCACAGGTTTATTGATCAGTGGAGAAGGCACTTCACGCTGGTTGAGCGTCAGGCCAATCGCCAAAAAGCCGACCAGCACGATAAAAATGCCGAGCGGTAAAAACCGCTTGAAGGTGACGCTGTTCATCAGGCTTGGACTTTTGCTGTAACAGGTGTTGCGGGCATTCCCTCAGAAGGCTCAACAACAGGCGACGCTTTCTTGGCTGCCACCTTGACAGCCCGGTAGCGCCTGTCCAGCACTGCCAACAAGCCGCCAAGTGCCATCAACACGCAGCCAAACCAGATCCAGTTAACGAACGGCTTGTAATGCAGGCGAACACTCCAGGCTGTGGCGCTGACGGGCTCGCCCAATGCCACATACAAATCGCGCGTCACACCCCGGTCAATCGCTACCTCAGTCATCGGCATGCTGCGTACGGTGTAGAAGCGGCGTTCTGGCCGCAGGGTAGCTATAATTTTTTCGCCATCCGTCACAGTGAGGGTGGCTTTGGCTGACGTGAAGTTGGGGCCCTTGGATTGCACCACCTGGTCCAGTTTGAAGGTGAAGCCGCCGACGGCGGCCGTTTCACCCGGCTCCATGCGCACATCGTTTTCGCTTTGAAAGCTGCTGACCACTGTCACGCCGAGGATGAACACGGCAATGCCAAAGTGTGCCAACAACATGCCGTAGTAGCTACCCGGCAGCGATGCGAAGCGGGTCAGCCAGCTGGGTGAGCGGTGCTCACGCACTTTGTCAATCAGGTTCACCACAGCCGTACTGCCAACCCAGACGGCCAGCAGCAAACCCAAACCTGTCATGGGCTTCCATGTCCCCAGCACCATAGGCGCAATGATGGCACTCGCCACGCTGACACCAATCGCCCAGCGCAGCCGTTTGGTCAGGTCCATCACCTCAGCCTGACGCCAGCGCGTCATCGGGCCCACGCCCATCAAGAACAGAGCCGGCGCTATCAGCGGCACAAATACCGCCACAAAGTACGGTGGTCCAACCGACAACTTGCCCATACCCAGTGCGTCAATCACAAGTGGGTAAAGCGTGCCCAACAGTACAGCGGCTGCGGCCACCACCAGCAGAACATTATTCGCCAGCAGCATGGATTCGCGCGAAACTGGCTCAAAGCTGCCTCCCAAACCGACCCGTGGTGCGCGCCACGCAAACAGCGCCAGCGAGCTTCCGACCACTAACACAAGAAAAATCAAAATGAAGATACCCCGCTCCGGGTCAGTTGCAAACGCATGAACAGAACTCAGTACGCCCGAGCGAACAATGAAAGCACCCAGCAGTGAGAGCGAAAAAGTCATGATGGCCAGCAATGCCGTCCACATTTTGAAGCCGCCACGCTTTTCAGTCACTGCCAATGAGTGAATCAGCGCTGTGCCCACCAGCCATGGCATGAAGGAGGCGTTTTCAACAGGATCCCAAAACCACCAGCCGCCCCAGCCCAGCTCGTAGTAAGCCCAAAAGCTTCCTAGCGCAATGCCAAGCGTTAAAAAGCACCAGGCAACCGTCGTCCAGGGCCGTGACCAGCGCGCCCAGGCTGCGTCCAGCCGGCCCGACAGCAGCGCTGCAATCGCAAACGCAAACGCCACTACAAAACCAACATAGCCCATGTAGAGCATGGGTGGGTGAATGATCATGCCCGGGTCTTGCAGCAGCGGGTTCAGGTCTTGCCCGTCAGGCGCAGCAGGCAGCAGGCGGGTAAACGGGTTGGACGTTAGCAGTGTGAACAAAATAAAGCCGCAGCTCACCAATCCCATCACGCCCAGTACCCGGGCAATCATGCGGTCATCAAGCTGTTTGGAAAAAATAGAGACAGCTAGCGTCCAGCCACCCATGATCAATGACCACAGCAAAATCGAACCTTCGTGGTTGCCCCACACAGCAGTGACTTTGTACATCATGGGCAACATGCTGTTGGAATGCTGCGCCGCCAATTGAACTGAAAAATCGTTGGTAACGAAGGCGTACGTCAGGCAGCCATATGAAATGGCGATAAACAAAAATTGCCCACGCGCAGATGGTCGTGCCAGCGCCATCCACGCAGCGTTTCCTGTGTGCGCGCCAATCAGCGGCAGCACGCTTTGCGACAGTGCCATCATGAAGGCCAAAATTAAGGCGAAGTGTCCAAGTTCACTGATCATGGGGTGCGCTCAATTAAAAATGTTTGAAACGGGTTTAATACGGCTTCAGCGTTTTGCTGGTCTGCTGGGGAGCGCCTGCTTTGGCTTTTGCCAACGCATCGGCGGCTTCGGGCGGCATGTAGTTTTCATCATGCTTGGCCAGCACCTGGTCGGCCCTGAAGATGCCGTCAGCCCCGAGCTTGCCCTGTGCCACCACGCCCTTGCCTTCTTTGAACAAATCGGGCAGCAGACCGGTATAAGTGACGGGAATGGTCTTGGCCAAATCGGTGACAACAAACCGTGTGGTCAGGCCCTGGGTTTCGCGTTTGATGCTGCCTTCTTCAACCAGACCGCCAATGCGAAAGCTGCGGCCTTGGGGCGCTTCATTTGCCGCGACTTGCGTGGGACTGAAGAAAAACACAAGGTTGCTGTTAAATGCGTTCAATACCAACGCAGTGGCCACGCCCAAGGCTGCGAGCCCACAGGCAATGGCGATCAAACGTTTGCTTCTAGGTTTCATAATTCTGATTGTCCCTTGTCTAGTGCCCCTTGCTCACGCACCTCAGCCAAAAGCGCACGGCGTCTGAGGTTAAGCAAAATCGGCTCAAACACGCAGACCAGCGCGCACACCCCAAGCGAGCCCCAAACAAACAAGCCATAGCCGCCCATGGCCAAAAAGTCAGACCAGCTGTTCCACATCAATCTGCTCCCATCTCGGCGCGCGCCCATGCCGTGTGGCGCTCACGATCCAGAATAATCACCCGTACCCGCATCAAGGCCAATGCAATGCAGTAGGCCCAAAATGCCAGCGCCATGACCAGCATACCCATCAACATGGGCGTGGCCATGCTAGAGCCCTTGATGGTGATGGACGCGCCTTGGTGCAGGGTATTCCACCATTTGACTGAAAAGTAAATGATCGGGACATTGACAACGCCAATCAACGCCAGCAGCCCGGCGGCACGGTCAGCACGTCGTACGTCGTCAATGGATGCATGAAGCGACATGAAGCCGATGTACAAAAACAGCAGCACCAGTTCAGAGGTCAGGCGTGCGTCCCACACCCACCACGTGCCCCACGTGGGCTTGCCCCATAGTGCGCCAGTCCACAGTGCCAAAAACGTCATCAAAGCACCTGTCGGCGCCAGCGCGCAAGCCATCATGGACGACAGGCGCGAATTAAACACCAGCCCCGCGCCAGCCCAACCTGCCATGGCGACATAAATCACCATCGACATCCAGGCGGTGGGGACATGGACATAGATGATCCTGTAGGCCTGCCCCTGGGTTGCATCGGTCGGTGCAACCCACAAGCCCAAATACAGGCCATAAGCCGCCAGCAGGATGCCAGCCGCCGTAAACCATGGCACAAGTTTGCCCGCCAGTGGGTAAAAGCGTTGCGGCGCGGCAAAGTAAAACCAGTTGATATTGCTTGTGGGCACTTGCTTAAATTCCTAATTCTTGTCTGGTATTTTATTCAGCACGACCAATTGTTATTCCATTGAAATCCGCAGCGCAGCCGCCGCAACCCAAGGCGATGCCATCCCGCTCACAATCAGCAGCGCACCCAACAAAGAGAAATGCCCCGCTACCCCCAAGCCAGCGGTGTGAGCCTCAACAGCTCCTGCGCCAAAAATCAGCACTGGAATTGTTAAAGGCAACACCAGCAAAGACAGTAAAACGCTGGAGCCGCGCAAGCCAACCGTCAGCGCTGCGCCCATCGCGCCCACCAGACTCAGAATGGGCGTGCCCAGCAGCAGCGACAGCACCAGTACCCCGGTAGCCGAGGCAGACAAGTCAAACTGCAAAGCCAGCACAGGAGACAACAACACCAGAGGCAAACCCGAACCAACCCAATGCGCCAGCGTTTTGCCCAGCACCAGCCAGGCCAGCGAATGTGTTGACAGCAGCAGCTGCTCTAAAGTTCCGTCGGCGTGGTCGTCAGCAAACAGGCGCGGCAGCGACAGCATGGATGCCAGCATGGCAGCGACCCACAACACGCCGGGTGCCATGGTGCGCAGCAATTGCGGTTCAGGCCCCACACCCAGCGGAAACAGGCTGACCACCATCACAAAAAAAATCAGTGTTGAAAACGTATCGCTGCGCCTGCGCAGCGCCACGCGCAGGTCACGACGCAGAACCACCAACAGCCCTGTCATAGCGTCAAGTCCTGCTGGTTGCGCGCGGATATTGGCGTGTCTTGGTGGCTGGTCAATATCACCATGCCTGCACGGTGCAAATGCGCTTCGATCAGGCTCGTCAGCCAGGCATTGGCGGCGGTGTCCAGTGCGTTGAAGGGCTCGTCCAGAATCCACAGCGGGGCGTGTTGGCTCAAGGCCAGCCGTGCCAGGGCGCTGCGCCTCTTTTGGCCTTGTGACAGTCGGCGTGCGGCCGTTCGCTCATGGCCGCGCAGGCCTGCGGCTCGCAGGGCGGTCATCGCAGCCGCAGCGTCAGGCGCCCGCCCGCCCAGTGCGCAAGCGTCCAACAAGTTTTCAAGCGGTGACAGCTCGTCTTTCAAAGCAGCGGCATGACCCAGGTACACCAAGTCTTGTCCGAAACTTTCTCGATGAGCGGAGATTTGCTTTCCACGCCACAACACCTGGCCGCTGCTGGGCAACAGCAAGCCACACAGCATCCTCAGCAGGCTGGTTTTACCCGCACCGTTGAGTCCTTTTACCCGCAAAAGTTGGCCTGGCAACACCTGGTGCGTGACACCACTGAAGAGCTGGCGGCCACCCCGTGTGCAGCTCAGCTCACTCAAAGTAAGGGCGTTCGGCGTTTTAAAAGTGTCTGGCAGGGTGGTCAAAGTTTGCTTCAGCGGGTATCAGGTCTGATTCATGTCACTATTATGTCGGGACATGAATCCGGAGCCGATGAAGCCTGCCAAGTCTGGCCGCTTGGCCAGTTGTGCGGGGCTATTCGCGCCCGCTGGCTCACTCAGGCCGCTTTCTTGACCCAGGCACTGCACCAGCCCTTGGCCGTGACTTGCTTGCCAGCAAACAGTGGGCAAGGGCCGGCGGCTTCTTTGGGTTTGCCTGTGTACAACTGGCAGTTGGCGCAATTTTGCTCTTTGGTGTGCTTGGGGTACTTTTTGGCATCGACCTTGGTGGTGTCCGCGGCGTAGCCCAAGCCAGCGGCAGCTGGGTCTTTTTCATTGACCATAGGCGCAGCTGCCTGAGCCATGGCATGGCCAGCGACCAGCGCAGAAGCGCCAGCGGCCGTGTGAATGATGAAGGTGCGGCGATTGGTATGGGTCATGTGATTTCGGTTTTGAGTTGTGAAAGTCTAAATTGACAGAGGAATCTTGCCACACAACGGCCTGTGCGGCCGTCTTCAAGCCAAGTAGTTGCCTTGTTTTGTCGGCTTTAAGCCCTGCTGGGCAGGTGTTGGTGGTCATTATTGGATTTTTGGCTCATTTTTGATGCTTTTAAGCCATTTTACCTGTCAAATAGACCTGAAAACCAATAAATACGGGCGCAAGTAGCTACTGAACTAATAGCATTTAAATTTCAGTCTGCGTTGCCAAACGTCCAGGTTGCAACCGCCACCGCCTTGTAATTGGCGTCCAGTGCAGCTTGCAGCCCCACCAGCGCGGCCAGCCGCCTGGCCATCGCGGTGACTTCCATGATCTCGGCCATCGTGAGCGCCCGGCCCAGCACCCGCTGCTCACGGTAGCTGAGCCATTTTTTCATGACCTGGTAGCCGCCAATGGTGAAGTCCCAAACGGGTTGCGGAACGTTTTGCCAGTGGGGAGCTAAAGATACATACCTTCAGAATCCGAATTGACTCGAAATTTTTGGCAATTCGCGCCAATATCAGCAGACAGGGTATAGAAAATCAGTATTTGCTTGACCGATAGCGTAGCGCACAATACTTGCAAGGTTGTAAAAACAAGGCTGTTTAAATGATTCACAAACTGACACTACGCAACTTCAAAAGCATCAGCGAGCAATCGTATGAATTTAAGGACTTCGATTTGCTGGTGGGGCGTAACAACAGCGGTAAAAGCACTGTTTTGCAGGCGTTGGCGATTTGGCAGTTTTGCGTGGACGGATTTTCTAGCGAGCAAGGAAAGGTCGGAGGATCAAAAGGTATTCAAATCATTTTGCCGAGCTTTACGGCATTGCCGGTTCCTGCGTTCAGGCTGCTTTGGAAAGACCAAGTTGTAGGCCTTGGACGTACAGCTGAAAAAAGCCCGCCAAAACTAATTCTGATTGATATCGTCGTCTACTGGCGGGATTCCGATCAACATGAGCGTGAGTTCGGAGTTCAGCTGCGCTTTCAAACCAGTCAAACCTTGTATGCCATACCCGCCGGCGGTTGGACTAAGTTTCGCGATTGCGAACAGTCGCTGCCTAAAATTGCTTATGTTCCACCGTTTTCGGGCTTGGAGCCGATGGAAAAGCGGCTTGATGATGGGCCGATACGCCAGCAAGTAGGCAAAGGACAACCGGGCAGCGTGCTCAGAAATTTATTGCTGCGCGTGTGTCCTGCGGGCACGCCTGCCACTAAAAATACGCCGCTGCCACCCGATTGGCTTGAGCTGGTCAGCACCGTGGAGCGTTGGTTCTCAGTGACCCTCGCGCGTCCCAGATATGAAGACGGAAAGGACATTCACATCAAAGTAGAGTATTCAAAAAAGGTCGCTTCAGACAGCATTCGGAATAACAAAGCCTTGGACATCATTGCCGGTGGCAGCGGCTTTCACCAGACATTGACACTGCTGGCATTCTTTTATGGCTACCAACCGACGACGATGCTGCTGGATGAGCCTGATGCGCACCTTCACGTGAACTTGCAGCGTGAAATTCTGGAGTATTTCAAAAAAAAATCAGCAGAAAACGGCGTGCAATTTCTTATCGCCACACACGCAGAAGAATTTGCAAAAGGTGTAGACCCAAAGCAAATTTTGTCCTTGCTTAAGCAGGCACCAACGCGTATTGAGTCCACACCCGAAGTGTTACGCGCTATGGCAGAAGTATCCAATGAAGATATCGCGTTACTTCTAGGTTCTCCTTACATCGTCTATGTCGAAGGCGAGAGCGATGAGCGCATTCTTCGAGCTTGGGCAGAGCAATGCAATGCGCTGCCAGTGATGGACAAGATTCACTTTAAAGTCATGGGCGGTGGCAGTAAATCAGAAATGAAAAAAGTTGCGAAGGAACATTTCGCTGCACTCAAACAGATTATTCCCTCTGTGCAACATCTCATGTTGTTTGACTTCGACAGTCAAGATGAGGCATTTCATCCCGAAGCAGATAACCCTTCACTTGCAGAGTGGCGCCGAAAAAACATTGAAAACTATCTGCTTGTCGCGCCAGCCTGGCGGCGGGCGGTGGCTCAAAGTCTGCAGATTGGGGAAGATGACTTATTCGCAGCTAGCGTCATGCAATCAGTCGATGAGTTTTTTGCTAACGAAAATTTAACGCTGCCCCGAGGTAAAAACTGGCGGGATGTTTCCGCAAACATCTTCCAACAGGTGGATGGCAAGCGGATTCTTTTCAAAAATGATGCGTCTTTGTTTCACACGCTGCGAAATGGCGATCCATCTATTGAGTTGCCACGTGAACGGGTTGCAGCTGTCATGACGGCAGACGAAATTCATCAGGATGTGCATGATTTTTTCAACAAACTGATTGCACTTGTGTTAGCAGTGAAGTAGCCATAAAGCGGGCTGTTACTTTGACCGTACGCGTTGAATGAAAAAGATAGAAAGACGTTGACTCAATCGCTATTTATACAGGAGCTGCTTGCGCCCGTATTCATTGGGTTTAAGCACTAAAACACATATAAATTGAGCCTTTTATGAGCCTTTTATGAGCCTTTTGCGGCCTTTTTTCGGGTTTCATAGCGCGTCATCAGCGGCGTGACAGATATGCCATGCGCAATCACCGATGTCACGATGACGGCCAGCGTGATGGCCAACAACTGCTGCGCCAGCGGCTCTGCAATGCCGTGACTGATGGCATACAGCAGGTAATACAGCGAGCCAATGCCGCGTATGCCAAACCAGGCCATCAGGCGTCGCTGGGAGTGTTTGGCGTCTGTGCCCAGCAGGCCAATGGCCACAGCGGCAGGGCGAATCGCCAAAAAAAGCAGGGGAACAAACCAGAGCATGTCAAAACGAAATTCGACTGTTGCCAGCAGTGCGCCCACCACCAGCACGATGGCCACCTCGGCAAAGCTTTCCAGCTGGCTGTTAAATCGTTCGACTTGCCGCATCATGTGGGCCGGCGCATGGCTACCAGTGGCGCGCTGGTCTTCCGCACTGAGTTCGCTTGCCTCGATTCTGGGCGTGAGTGTCGCCATCTCCTTCGGCTCGTCAATCCGCCTGAGCGCCAGACCCGCCGCAAAGACCGCCAAAAAGCCGTAAGTCCATGTGAGCAGTGCCAGCCCATATGTCAGCGCAATCAGACCCAGGGCAATAAATTCGTCTGAGCCCAAGGCTTCACGCCGCTGGGTACGCAAGTAAATAATCACCCGCCCCACCCCCGTGCCCATCGCATAGCCCAAGGCCAGGCCGCCCGCAACAGCCCACAGCACATCAACCGCCCACCAGCGCCAGTGCCAGTCGCCCAGATCATGCAGGCCCAGCAGCCCCAGCCCCAGCATCACAAACGGGAAAGCCGTGCCATCGTTCAGCCCGCCTTCGCCCGTCAGGCCAAAGCGCAGGCGGTCGCGATCGGCTGGGTCAGAGACCTGCACATCTGACGCCAGGACCGGGTCCGTCGGCGCCAGAATCGCACCCAGCAAAACTGCCGCACCCAGCGGCAAATTCAGAAGCCAGACGCCTGCAGCCGTGATAGCCGCCACGGTCAAGGCCATCGATCCCGTGGCCAGCTGAACCGGAATACGCCAGCGTTTGTCCCGCAGAGGCAGTTCCAGTTTCATGCCCGCCGTGAACAGCGATATCAGCACGGCCACTTCAGTCAGCCGCTCCAGCAACTGCATGTTGTCAAATGCGTCCAATACCAGCAAGCCCCAGCCCCAGGGACCAACGGCCATGCCCACAGCCAGGTACAACATGGGGGTGCTGAGCGGCAAACGCGCAATGAACGAGCCACCCAGGGTTTTGGCAATCAGTAGCAAGCCAACCGTAATACAGCTCAGGGTGAAAATGTCGGGTTGTGGCATAACCCGAGTCTGCGCCCCGAAGTGACGGCCAACTGTAGGCTGGCTGCCGTGCTGGGACTCAGAAAAAGGATAGTCGAGTGGCTTTGAAGCTATGAAATCAGGAGCTGTTTGCCCCCGTATTCATTGGTCAAATGCCATAAATGACACCTGAAAAGCCCCAAAACAGGCCTTCAGGCGTTAAAACTTGGGCATACCCTTCATGCCGCCCATTTTTTTCATCATTTTCATCATCCCGCTGCCCTTCATCTTCTTCATCATGCCCTGCATCTGCTCAAACTCGTTGAGCAAGCGGTTGACCTCCTGCACATGCACCCCTGAACCCATGGCGATGCGTTTTTTGCGGGTGGCTTTGATGAGTTCGGGCTTGCGGCGCTCCAGCGGGGTCATGCTTTGAATGATGCCCTCCTTGCGCTTGATGTCTTTTTCAGCCTTGCCCATGTCCACCTGGCCGGCCTTGGCCGCCATTTGGGCGGGCAGCTTGTCCATCAGGCTGACCAGGCCGCCCATGCTTTTCATCTGCTGGAGCTGGCTTAAAAAGTCTTCCAGGTCAAAACCGCTGCCAGACTTGAGTTTGGCTGCCAGCTTTTGGGCTGCCGCCACGTCAACGCCAGCGGTGACCTGCTCGACCAGTGCAACGATGTCGCCCATGCCCAATATGCGCCCGGCGTGGCGTTCTGCGTCAAACACTTCCAGACCGTCGAGCTTTTCACTTGTTCCCGCGAACTTGATGGGCGCGCCAGTGATTTGCCGCACGCTCAGCGCAGCGCCGCCGCGAGAGTCGCCATCAAGTTTGGTCAAAATGATGCCGGTTAGCGGCAGGGCGTCCTTGAAAGCTTTGGCGGTGTTGACAGCGTCCTGGCCCTGCATGGCATCGACCACAAACAGTGTTTCGACCGGATTCAGCACGGCGTGCAGCTCTTTGATCTCGGCCATCAGCGCTTCGTCAATCGCCAGGCGGCCGGCGGTGTCGACCAGCAGCACGTCGAAAAAGTGGCGCTTGGCGTAATCAATCGCGGCGCGTGCAATGTCCACTGGCTTTTGGTCTGGCGTGCTGGGGAACCACTCGGCTCCGGCTTGCGCTGTCACGGTTTTGAGCTGCTCGATGGCGGCAGGGCGATACACGTCGCCCGAGACCGTCAGCACCTTTTTCTTGCGCTTTTCTATCAGGTGTTTGGCCAGCTTCGCTGTGGTGGTGGTTTTACCGGCGCCCTGCAGGCCGGCCATCAAGATCACGGCTGGGGGCTGCGCGGCCAGATTGATGTCGCTGACGCCTTCGCCCATCGTGGCTGCCAGCTCTTTGTTGACAATGCTGACCAGCACCTGGCCGGGCTGCAGGGAGCCCATGACTTCAGCGCCCAGAGCTTTGTCCTTGACGCGTGCAATAAAGTCGCGCACCACCGGCAGGGCCACGTCGGCTTCCAGCAGAGCCATGCGCACTTCGCGCAGCATGTCCTGTACGTTGCTTTCAGTGATGCGGGCCTGGCCACGCATTTCCTTGACGAGGCGGGAGAGTTTGTCGGTAAGGGCTGAGGCCATGAGAGGGCTCCGGTGCAATACAGCGGTGAGGGGAACAAAAAAATAGGTCGGGACAGATCAGCGCAAAGGCTAAACTGTAGGAATGATTTTAGCGATGAGTCAATGGTGGGGTACGGTGCTGGCCGCTGGCGCGTTTCTCTCATATCTGGTGTCTCTTTTGGCGCGCCAGCGCATGGCGCCCGATATGCTGCGCCTGATGCTGTTCTCGGGTTGGGTTTTGCATGGCTTGATGCTGGCTCAGGGCCTTTTGGGTGAGCCGCAGCGTTTTGGGTTTGCGCCAGCCCTGTCAACCACCGCATGGCTGGTGCTGGCGGTTTACGCCATCGAAAGCCGTCTGCTGCCGCAACTGCAGGCGCAGTGGGCTCTGGCTGGTCTGGGAGCTGTTGCCGTGGCGCTGGCTGAAATATTTCCTGGCTCGGTTTACACGCGTGCAGCGTCTATCTGGCTGCCATTGCATTGGGCACTGGGAATTGCGTCGTATGGCCTGTTCGCCGCTGCTGTGACGCATGGCTGGCTGATGCAACGCGCAGAACGCGCCATGCGTCTGGGCACTCAAAGCAGCGCAGGTGTGCCGCTGCTGACGCTGGAGCGCCTGACCTTTCGTTTTGTAGAGGCTGGCTTTGTACTGCTGTCAGCCACCTTGTTGGTCGGTTGGCTGTTTGCAGAGCAACTTTACGGCCCGGGTCTGGCCTGGCAGTGGAACCACAAAACTATTTTTTCCGTGCTGGCATGGCTGACTTTTGCCGGCTTGCTGGTAGGACGGATGCGACTGGGTTGGCGCGGCCTGAAGGCGGTTCGCCTTTTGTACGTGGGTACCGGGCTTTTGCTGCTGGGCTATGCCGGGTCCCGCTTTGTGCTTGAAGTTGTTTTGAACCGCCTATGAAATACGCCTTGGTTTTGGGGCTGGTGCTGGTGGTTGTCTGGTTGTGGCGCAGCGCCCGCCAGTCTGCAGCTGATAACAAGAAACAGGCACGCCCCCATTCAAAGCAAGCGTCTCTTGAAAAGGCCACTGAAATTGTGGCTTGCCAGGTGTGCCAGGTTCACCTGCCGCTCAACGAAGCCCTGAATGGCAGCCAAGGGTTTTATTGCTCGGCAGCGCACCGCCAGCAAGCTGGCGACTGAGACCGCACGGTGCGTTCCATGATAAACGCCCCCAGTTCATGGTTTGGCATAGCTGAGCAACTGGGCAGTGGGTGGACTTCAGAACCACGGCAAAGCGCATTCGTCAGGTTGTGGCGTGCCTTCATGACGGCGCGCATCACGATTGCCAGTGTGTTGCTGGTTTTACAGGCATCCATCTATGCCATGGGTAACGTCAGCAACGGTTGGTCAATTGCCGTGAGTGCGGCTTATCTTTGTGCAACGCTGCTGGTCTGGCTGCTGGCTCGCCCCAGGCCACCGGGCACGACGTTCGACGTGCAATGGGTGCTGACCGTGGGCGTCGATGTGGTGGTTTTTTCAGCGCTTAATTTTTTGCCGTCCAGTGGCATCAATTACACCCCGCTGTTTGCGCTGCCGGTGCTGTTGGCATCCATCCTCGGGCCCATTTTGCTGGCGCTGGGTACGGCTGCGAGCGTGACGCTGCTGCTTCTGGCCGACGCGTGGTGGACATCTTCGCATCTGACGGGAGACTCGGCCGCACGGTTTTTGCAGTCGGGGCTGAGTGGTTCTGGCTTTTTTGCAGTCGCTTTGCTGGCCAACCAATTGGCCTTGCGCCTGGCGCGGGAAGAGAAATTGGCCAAGAGCAGCCAAATGGTGGCGCGCATGCAAACCCAGGTCAATGAGCTGGTGATTGAAACGCTCACCGACGGCGTGCTGGTCATTGACGCCAATGGCATTGTGCGTTCGGCCAACCCGGCCGCACGCCGCCTGCTGGCGGCCAGTGACATGACCCGGATGGCACCGTTTGTGCTGGCCACTCAGGCGGCCTGGCAGCCGTTGGCAGACATCATGCGCCAGACTTTTATACACAAGCTGCCGCAGCAAGGTGATGTTGCCTTGAACCATGCAGGCCAGCACGCGCGCCAACTGCATGTGCGTACAAGGCTGGCAGCATCGCAGGGCAATGCCGAAGAAGCGCTGTGCGTGATGTTTCTTGAAGACCTGCGTGAAATGGAAGCCCGCGTGCGGGTTGAAAAAATGGCCGCTATGGGCCGAATGTCAGCAGCTGTGGCGCATGAAATCAGAAACCCGCTGGCGGCTATTTCACAGGCCAATGCCCTGCTTGAAGAAGACCTGCAAAACCCGGCGCACAAGCAGCTCACTGCCATGGTGCGCCAAAATGCCCAGCGGCTGGCAAAAATTGTGGATGATGTCCTGAATATTTCAAGGGTTCAGGTACTCAGCCCAGAGCAGCACGGCATGTCACTGATGCTGGATGAGGCGGCTGCACGTATCAGCGAAGACTGGATGCAGCACACGGCATCCAGTGGCCGTACCCATGTCATGCTCAAGGCAAACCAGGCCAGTGTGGTTTTTGACCCTGAGCATTTGCGCCGCCTGATGATCAACCTGCTTGACAATGCCCTGCGTTATGCCAGCCAGTCCAGTCGTGCGATTCAAGTTACGACCGAAATGTCTGACAGCGGTCAGGTTCGGCTATCGGTCTGGAGTGATGGTTTGCCGCTTGAAAAGGCCGTGCAGACCCACTTGTTTGAGCCCTTTTTTACGTCTGAGAGCCGCTCCAGCGGTTTGGGTCTGTATATTTGCCGCGAGTTGTGCGAACGCTATGGCGCGCTGATCGGCTACCAGAGAGCAAGTCGTGGCGCACTCCAGTTGGTTGAAGGCAATGAGTTTTTTGTGCTGTTCAAATTGGCGGCTGTGCCGCATCATGCTGCGTTGCCGTATCCTGACGACTTGTTTGCCTGAACCCCATGTCCATCAATCCCAGTACCTCACACCCGCAGCCCGCCCATATTCTGGTGATCGACGACGAGCCCGACCTGCGCACACTGTACGAGTTGACGCTGCTGCGCGAAGGCTATCGTGTTGAAGCCGCAGGCGATTTGGCACAAGCGCGCCAGCAACTTGAAAGCCATCAGTTTGATGCTGTCATCACCGACATGCGTCTGCCTGATGGACTGGGGCTGGAGCTACTGCGCGAGATGGTCAAAGCGCAGCGGCCAGAACGCTGCGTGGTCATCACGGCGCACGGCTCCGCAGAAAACGCGGTCGAAGCCTTGAAGGCTGGGGCCTTTGATTATTTAACCAAGCCGGTTGATTTGAAGCAGTTTCGCAGTGTGGTTGCGTCGGCAATACAAAGTTCCCGCGCGGCTGCATTGTCTGCACCCGAAGACATCCCGCAGAGCACTGCGGATGCGGCAAGACATGCTCCCCCGGCAAAACGTAAACCTCCTCATGCATCGTCTGCGCTACAAAGTCTGGTGGGCCATTCAGCCAGCATGCAGGCAGTCAAGTCGCGTATTGTCAAAGTGGCGGGCAGTATGGCGCCTGTGTTGATACAGGGAGAGTCAGGCACAGGCAAGGAACTGGTCGCCCGGGCTGTACATGACTCGAGTCACCGTGCGAATGGTCCGTTTGTAGCCGTCAACTGCGGCGCTATTCCTGAAAATTTGCTGGAGGCCGAGTTTTTTGGGGCCCGCAAAGGTGCTTACACCGGCTCAACCCAAGATCGACTCGGTTATTTTCAGGCGGCACAGGGCGGGACGTTGTTTTTGGACGAAATCGGCGACCTGCCATTTGTCATGCAGTCCAAGTTGCTGCGGGCGATTCAAGAGCGGGTGGTGCGTCCGCTAGGCTCGTCACAAGAAGACATGGTCGACGTGCGCATTGTCAGCGCCTCACACAAAGACCTGAGCCAAGAACTGGCATCCAGACATTTTCGTCAGGACTTGTATTACCGCCTGAACGTGATTGTGATTGGCATACCGCCATTGCGTGAACGACTGGAGGATTTGCCGGAACTGTGCGATGCGCTACTGACGAGAATTTGCAAAGAGTCAGGATTCAGCGTGCCGCATCTGCCCGAACTGGTACTGGAGCAATTGCGCGCACATACATTTAACGGCAACGTGCGCGAGCTTGAAAATATTTTGCATCGGGCGGTCGCACTTGGAGAAGGCGGGGAACTCCTTTTGGATAACCCTCAAACGGCGATGCAACCCTTGCTGCCACTGGCAGCAACTGCCGTCACAACGCCCGTGATGCTGGCGCTGCCTGACAACCTGCAAGACTACCTGGACGGACAGGAGCGTGATATTTTGTGCCGGGTGCTGCATGACACCCGCTACAACCGTACCGCAGCCGCCAGCAAACTGGGTATGAGTTTGCGCCAGATCCGTTACCGCATTGCCCGCCTGAACATCGCCATGCCAGACGGCGACTTACCAGATGCCAGCCACGACAGTACCCATGAACCAGCCTGAGGCGGAACCGTCTGGCTCGCTCTGGCAAAACGGCTGGTACCGCTGTGCCAGGGCTTTGGCATCTCCCAATTTCGGGCCACGACCTGATGACGCGCGCATCGACCTCATCGTGTTTCACTCTATAAGCCTGCCGCCCGGCGAGTACGGCAACCACAATGTTCAGCGCCTGTTTACCAACCAGTTGGACTGGGACGCACACCCTTACTTTCAGACGATTCGCAGCATGCAGGTGTCTGCACATTTTTTCATCAGTCGCGCCGGTGAGCTTTGGCAGTTTGTCAGCTGTGATGCCAGGGCCTGGCATGCCGGGCAGTCCAGCTACAGGGGCCGCTCCAATTGCAACGACGACTCGATTGGCGTAGAGCTTGAAGGGCTGGAGGGTCATTGTTTTGAGGCCGCACAGTACGAGACATTAAGCGCTATGTGCGCCGCCGTGATGGCGCAGTACCCGGTGGCGCATGTTGCCGGGCATGAACATATTGCACCCGGTCGCAAACAGGATCCGGGCTCTGGTTTTGACTGGCAAGAATTGACACGCAGCCTGGCGCTGGCTCCCGCTTGTTTGCCTACTTTCTGACGTAGCTGAGACTTGACGGGCTTTGCCCGGGCTAAACCTGCGCCAGGCAGCATGAATGCAGGCTGTTTTCATGGCCAGCCTGTCATCGCAGCGCTTGCAAGCGCGATGCCGTGATGCACATGCCCCGGATTTAAAAACCACTACAAAACGTAAAAATTGGTTTTAACCTCAATTCACACGAAAAACACTACCTGTAGTGCTGTCAGCAGTAAATAGAACTGTCCGGTTTTAGAGCAAATAGATTGTCCGCTTTTTCTATTTTGTTTGCGATGACTGCAAAGCTGCGTAGGGCGTAGCCCGAAGCGGCTTTGCAGCCATCGCGCGG
>JBILXX010000053.1:0-24398 GCA_044378095.1 Polaromonas sp. | reverse complement strand
CAGAAAACGGGAGGGGGACGCCTCCGGCGGCCTGGCAGGGGCCTCTTTGAAAAGAAAAAATCCAAAAACCTTCAAACCTCAGCTAACATCCAATCCGCTTCACACACAGAAATTCAGACACTCCCTTTGTTGTGGGTAGACACCACAGGTCAAAAATCAGTGACCCAGGTTGTAGCCGCACGTGCAAGCTTGACCTTTTTGCCCTCAAAAGCAGAAACCGTCTACACCTTGGGCAGCAATGCAGCACTGTGGCAGCACTACCGGTTTGCATCCTCAGGGGCAGCCCACGAGCACTGGGTGCTGGAGTTTGCGCAGCCATTGATTGACCGTTTGACGGTTTATCAAAAAACCAGTGAAGGTAAATGGACCAGCCGAACAGCAGGAGACACCGTACCCGTTGCTGACTGGCCAACACCAGGGCGTTATGCCCAGTTCAATCTGGACGTGCATGAAAGCGGGGTCCATGATGTGTATGTACAAATTCGCAACGTGGCAAACATCAGCGTTCCGGTTCGCGTCACGACGCAAGACCACCAAACCCAGCGCCTGCAGTTTGAGTATCTGGTCATTGGCATCGTGTTTGGTACCCTGCTGTTGCTGATCATCACCTGCATCGCCCAAAGTTGGGTCTACCGCGACCGCACCTACGGCTGGTATGCCGCTTACGCCATCATCTTGATGCTGACTGTATCCGCCTGGACCGGTGTGGCTGGGCATTTGATGTGGAGCCACTTTGCCGCCTGGAATGACCTGGCACCAGGGTTCCTGGGTGTGCTGACGGGCAGCGCTGCACTGCTTTTTATCAACCACATTTGCGGTGCCAACCCCCGCAAAAAATGGCTGGAGCCATTGATGCTGGCCTTTGGCCTGACAGGTGCGCCGGTGGCCATTGGTTATGCAATGCTGAACCGCGGCACTGCAGTCAGCCTGATCAGTGGTTACCTGATCGCGGTAGCGACACTGGGCATTTTCAAGGCCTTTACCTCGTGGCGACGCAAGGACCCGATTGGGCTGTGGGTCCTGGTAGCCTTCATCCCGACTGCTTTGGCCACCGTGCTGCTGGTGACCAACGTGATGGGGTTTGTGCCGTCGTCCTGGCTTACCCGTTATGGCCTGATGATCGGCCTGATTGTCGAAATTCCGCTGTTGTTGATTGCCCTGAACTTCCGTTCCAGGGAACGTCACGGCGTTGAAGCGCGCGCCCAGACCATGCCAACCAACGATGCCTTGACAGGCCTGTTGACAGGCCATCTTTTTCAGGACCGCTTGCGGCAAGTGATTTTGCGCACCAACCGCCACAAAGAGCCAGCCGCCGTGGTGTACATCCAGCTGGTCAACTACAGCTACATCAAAAAAACCTGGGGCGTGGCAGTGGCCGAGCAAAGCCTGCTGCGAAGCGTCATCAAGCTGCGCCGTATTTTGAGTGATGTGGACACGGTGGGGCGTGTCGACGAAGCGTTGTTCGGCCTGATTCTGGAGGGTGTGACTGACCGGTCCATCGTGACTCAGTTGGCTGCACGGCTAATAGCTGCTGGCTTGATGCCTCTCAAAGGTCTCAAACCCGAAGTGGTGCTGCAGTTTCATGTGACGTCGGTGCTGCTGGGCGAAAGGCTTGGCAGTGCGGTAGACATCCACCAGGCCCTGACCGAAGCCCTGCAAAACATGAGCCCCCGCACACGCAGGCCGATTCGCTTTTTGGAGCCAGAGTTGACACTGCCCATGCCGTTAGAAGCGCAATCGGATTTTGACCCCGATGAAACAGACCCGGACCATCGGACAGCGCCAACTGCCGCATAAACGATCAATCAAAAGTGTAATTGGCCAACACCTGCTGCCCCTTCTTGAGGGTCTGCTCAAAGCCCGCGATCACCACCGCATTCATGCCAAACGTCACTGCGCCATCAACGCGAGGGTCAGACCGGTAGGTTTGCAACATGTCGCCCACCTCGTGGGTGCTGAGCGCTGTGACGGGGTCAATATTTGGAATTGGGCAGCGCGCGCAAGGCTTGACGGGTTTGAGCTGAAAACTGCCCTGCCCGGTTGAGATGTGCAACACATCCAATCGGTCTTCATCGTGCGGATTCTGCTTGCCTGCATCAGCCGCTGACCCCAGCACAATGTTGGGCCTAAAGCGCGACATGCTGACAGCCGGGCTGCCCTTGGCCACCAGCTTGTCATTAAGCTGCGTCAATGACGCCTCGCTGATCACCAGCACCGGAAACCCATCGCTGAACTGGTTCAGCGCGTGAATGCCGCCTGTCCAGTCGGGGCTACAAACCCGTTTGTGGTCCGGGTCAAACCTCACCAGGCGAGCCGTGGTTCCCAGATAGTCGGTAAACCACTGCGCTGCCACTGCACCCATGTCAAACGCGGCAACTTCGTCACCCCACACCCGCACACGAGCAGGCGCTTCGACTTCATCCAGCTTGATGTGCAACGCCAGCATGCCAGGTGCGCGCAGCATCATCTCGTAGTGTTTGAGCTGCGGTTGAATCAGCGCCATCTTCGGCAATTCGCGCTGGGTCAAGAACTCGCCTTTGTCGTCCACCACCATCCAGGCGCGGTCAAACTCAAAGCCCGTTTCAGTCACGATGACCTCTTGTACCTGCACGCCTGCGCAAGACTTGATGGGATAAACATACAAGGCCGAGATGTGGCCTGAAAAGTCAAAGCTGTCGTTGGCTGGTTGGCTCATGGTATTTGTTTGAAAAGAAGGATGAAAGTGTCTCAGAAACCGCAATTTTGCACTGCCTCATAAAATGAATGAATGTCCAAATCTTTTGATGTGTGTATTCGTGGTGACGGGGTGGTTGGCCGCACGCTGGCTTTGCTGTTGGCCAAAGAGCGATTGAAGGTGGCCCTGGTTTCAAAGGCATCAGAACCACGCCCAGACGACATTCGGGCTTATGCCTTGAACAGCGCATCAAAACAATTGCTTGAATCTTTGCGCGTCTGGCCTGATGTAGCTTTTGCCACACCTGTGCAAAAGATGCAGATTTGGGGGGACGACGGCGGAGCGGTAGATTTCAATGCCCAGGCTGCCGGACAAGAGGCTTTGACCTGGATTGTTGACGTGCCGCAGCTTGAAGCCCAACTGCTTCAAGCCTGCAGCTACCAAGGTTTGATTGAAACTCTTTATTCGCCAGTCACTGCGCCTTTAAGCATCATTTGCGAAGGCAAAACCAGCAGCAGTCGCAGCAACAGGGGGGTGCAGTGGACAAGCAGACCGTATGCGCAAAAAGCCATCGCCGCCCGGCTGGTCTCTAGCATGCCGCACGGCGGCACAGCCCGCCAGTGGTTTGGCCAGTATGGCGACGTGCTGGCGCTTTTGCCAATGGGTGGCAGCGAAGGGAACTCTCTGGCGCTGGTCTGGTCAGTCACTGATGAACGTGCGGACTTTCTTGAAAACTTGCCACCCGAAGAATTTTGCAGACAGCTTGCTCTGGCCTGCCAACAAAGTGTGGGCAACTTGCAACTGACCAGCCGGCGCGCCTCCTGGCCGCTGGCACTGGGCAGCGCTGACCGCTGGGTGGGACCAGGCTGGGCGCTGGCGGGTGACGCGGCGCACACGGTGCATCCGCTGGCAGGCCAGGGATTGAATCTGGGTTTGGCAGATGCGGTCTGCTTGGGCCGCGTTGTAGCAGGTCGGGAATACTGGCGCAGTCTGGGCGACGAAAAATTGCTGCGTCAGTATGAACGTTCCCGAAAGGCTGATGTCGCTGCTGTGGGCGCAGTCACCGACGGCCTGCAGCGCTTGTTTGCACAACCGCAGCCCGCTTGGCAGTCACTGCGCAATTGGGGCATGAATGGTTTTGCCGCCAGCACGCCGCTTAAAAATTGGCTGGCCCAACGGGCTGGCGGGGCATCTTTTTAAAACATCACTGAAACCAAAACGAAACCAAACCATGAAATTGCTTAAATTCATCATCGCCCTGGGCTTTACTCTCCTGGGCTTTACTCTCCTGGCCTTCAACGCGGTTGCGCAAGAAGCCGCTATTCGTAAAAACCTGGCAGAGCGTCTGCCGAATCTGCCCAAAATTGACGAAGTCAGCAAAACGCCCATGAATGGCCTGTTTGAAATTCGCGTCAACGACGGCGATATTTTTTACACCGATGCAGAAGGCAACTTTTTGATACAGGGCGCGTTGATTGACACCAAATCAAAGCGCAACCTGACGGAAGAGCGCACCGAAAAGCTCAACGCAGTGGCCTTTGACTCACTGCCACTTAAAGATGCTTTCACGGTCGTTCGTGGCAACGGCAAACGCAAAATGGCGGTGTTTGAAGACCCCAACTGCGGCTACTGCAAGCGCTTTGAGCGCGATTTGCAAAAAGTCAATGACGTGACGGTGTACATGTTTTTGTACCCGGTTCTGGGCTCTGACTCGGTGGACAAAACCAAAAGCATCTGGTGTGCCAAAGACCGCGCCAAAACCTGGCTGGACGTGATGGTGCGCGACATGCCCGTGCCCAAAGCCAGCTGCGACACCGCAGCGATTGACCGCACCCTGGAGTTTGGACGCAAGCACAAAATTACCGGCACACCCACCATCTTTTTTGCCGATGGCTCACGTGTGCCGGGCGCCATCAACACGGCCCAGATCGAAAAGTTTTTGACCGAGGCCAAATAAGCCTTGAGCAGCCTTCACGCGCTGGGTATTCCCGGGTCACTACAAATCTTTGAGCCCAGCCACATGGCGGCCACCAGTCGGCTGGCGGCCATCAACCCGGCACAGTACGCGCGCAGCCGCAATGCCATCGACGGCGCAGTCACCGGGCTGTCGCCTTACCTCACGCATGGCTTGCTCAACCTGACTGACGCGGCACGGCACATCAACACACGCTGGCCGCTTGGCTTTGACGACAAGCTGGTGTTTGAGTTTGGCTGGCGCGAGTTTTTTCAGCATGTCTGGGGGCATCAAAAAAACCCGGATGCCATTTTGCAAGACATGCACGGTGCGGCGCCCTGGCATGGCGTGTATGCCGACACACTGCCGCTGGACATTCGCCACGGCTGCACGGGTGTGCCCGCCATCGACAACGCAGTACGTGTCTTGTACGCCACTGGCTACCTGCACAACCATGCCCGCATGTGGCTGGCAAGCTATGTGGTGCATACACGCAAGGTGCATTGGCGTGCTGGCGCTGACTGGCTGTATGGCCACCTGCTGGACGGTGACTTGCCCAGCAACCACCTGAGCTGGCAGTGGGTGGCGGGCACGTTTTCAAACAAGCCGTATTTGTTCAATGCTGACAATGTTTTGAAATACGCGCCGGTGACTGCCCGGTCAGTCTGGGACTGCAGCGGCACGGTGATCGACCAAAGCTACGAAGCGCTGGACGCCATCGCACGCAACCGCGCTGGACTGGGCGCAGAGCCAGGTTCGCATGAAAAAGTAGCTGAACCGGCTCTTTTGAGCCATTTTCATATGCCAAATTGGCCTTCAGACCAATCAAATCGGGCGCAAGAAGCTCCTGACAACATAGCAAATAGAAGACTGGAGCTGGTTCACCCCTGGAACCTGTCGCAGCGCTCAGACGATCAAGCGTACCGCCTGGGCATCATCCATTTGCCAGCGCACGCCGCCTGGCCGTGGTCTGATCGGCGCTGGCGCTTTGTGCTGGATGCGATGGCAGAAGTGACAGACGACCTCTGGATCGGCGACCTGGCGCAGCTGGATCTCAGAGCCGCTGCCAGCGTAACGGCGCAGACGACGCTGTTTCCTGGTTACCGGGATACACTGCCGCGCCAGGCAACGCTGACACCCGCACCGCGATTGCTGCCCAACCCCAGCATGGCCTGCCGATCCTTCAGCAAGTTTTATGAGCGCGCGCGGCGCGATGTTGCGTCGTTTGCCGATTTGCTTTAATACCTGCTGGTTTCACTTGGCTGCTTGCATTTATCTGCTGGTTTCATTTCCAAATCATGTCTACTCTTCAAGTCATCTCCCGCCTGGGCTACGCAGGCCTCATTCCGTTTGTGTTGCTGGCAGCTCTGATGTGGCTGGTTGATGCGGAACTGTTGCCGTTCGTGGCGATCGCGTTAGGCGCTTACGCTGCGACCATCGTGTCATTTTTAGGGGGTGTACATTGGGGCATTGGCTTTATGAAAGGCGAAGCGACGCCGCGCCTTCATTTTATCTGGGGGGTCGTTCCGTCACTGATGGCCTGGCTGGCCTTGATGATGCCAGCTTATGCAGCTCTGCCGTTGCTTGGCTTGGTGGTTGTGGCCTGCTACGCTGTTGACAGCAAAACCTACCCGGCTGCGGGACTGGCGAGCTGGTTGCCGATGCGGCTGCGATTGACGACGGTGGCTACCCTGAGCTGTGTGTTGGGTGCGGCAGCTCTTTAATTTTATAAAACCTCCAAAACTTCTATGGCCGCTGCTCCTGTCACTTACCAAGTTCAAGCACGGGATCTGCACACCCACCTGTTTGATGTCACGCTGACGATTGCCGAGCCGCAAGAACACCAGCGAGTCTCGCTACCCGTCTGGATACCGGGCAGCTACCTGGTGCGCGAGTTTTCAAAGCAATTGCAGCACCTGTCGGCGCAGCAAGGCAGAACCAGACTGGCCGCCAAACAACTTGACAAATGCACCTGGCAAATCGACTGCAAACCCGGCAAGGCGCTGGTTCTCTGCTACCAGGTGTATGCACATGACCACTCGGTGCGTACCGCCTGGCTGGACGCAGATCGCGGGTTTTTCAATGGCACCAGCGTTTGCCTGAAAGTCCAGGGGCAAGAATCGGCGACACACCAGCTGGAATTGACAGTGCCGGCAAAAACCAAAGGCTGGTCGGTTGCCACCGGCTTGACGCCACAAAAAACAAACCGGCAAGGCTGGGGCACGTACAGCGCATCCAACTACGACGAGCTGGTCGATAGCCCTGTCGAGATGGGCGCATTCTGGAGCGGTACTTTCACAGCCTGCGGTGTGCCGCACCGCTTTGTGGTGGCGGGTGCGCTGCCGGGGTTTGATGGTGCCAGGCTGTTGGCTGACACCAAGAAGATTTGCGAAGCTGAAATACGGTTTTGGCATGGCAATCCTTCCCCTAAAAATTTGCCGCCTTTTGCCAACTACCTCTTCATGCTCAACGCCGTTGATGACGGCTACGGCGGGCTGGAGCACCGCAACTCGACCGCACTGATCTGTAACCGCAAGGACTTGCCACGCATGGGTGATGCCAAGGTGACTGAGGGTTACACCACCCTGCGCGGGCTCATCAGCCACGAATACTTTCACACCTGGAACGTCAAGCGTCTGCGGCCCAGCGAGTTGGCCCGTTACGACTACACCCAAGAGAACTACACCAAGCTACTGTGGTTTTTTGAAGGCTTCACCAGCTACTACGACGACCTGCTCCTGGCGCGGGCGGGCCTGCTGGACAGCGCTGGGTATCTGAAGCTGCTGAACAAGACCATCAACCAGGTGATGCAGACACCAGGCGCAAAGGTGCAGTCGGTGGCTCAGGCAAGTTTTGACGCCTGGGTCAAGTACTACCGCCAGGACGAAAACACACCCAACGCGACAGTGAGCTACTACACCAAGGGCGCACTGGTGGCGCTGTGTTTTGACTTGACGCTGCGAAGCGAAGGCCACACCACCCTCGATGATGTGATGCGCGCGCTGTGGCTGCGCTGCAAGGCTGGGCCTATGCTTGAGACTGACTTTGCCGCTGTGTTGCAAAGCCTGGGCAAACGGTCGTTTGATACCGAGTTGAAAACCTGGGTACACGGCAAGGACGAGTTGCCGCTGCGCGAGCTTTTGACGCAACACGGTGTTACGGTGCATGACGACCCGGCCCAACTCGCGCAACGCCTGGGTCTGCGCGCCAGTGAAACCCATGGCTTGGTGGTTAAAAACGTTTTGTCGGGGGGTGCTGCTGAAAAAGCGGGATTTTCTGCCGGTGACGAATGGTTGGGCGTCGAGACGATCAAACCCCAAAGCGGCTGGCGAATCCAGCGCCTGGACGACGTGCTGATGAGCGCATGCACAGCCAAAAAAGTCATCGCGCTAGTGTCACGAGACAAGCGCTTGCTGCGGCTCGAATTAACGATACCGCCACACGCCACCACCTGGCGCCTGGCCATCAAGGATGCCGCTAAAGTAGATGCCTGGCTAGCCCATTAAAGAAAGAATTCCATGACTTACGAGACCATCATCACCAGCACCCAGGGCCCCGAAGGCCGTCAGGTTGGCATTGTGACTTTGAACCGGCCAAAGCAGCTCAACGCCCTGAACGACCAACTGATGGACGAACTCGCCGCAAGTCTGAAAGCCTTTGAGGCGGACGACAGCATCGGCTGCATGATCATCACCGGCAGTGAAAAAGCCTTTGCAGCAGGCGCCGATATTGGCGCGATGGCGCAATACAGCTTCGCTGATGCCTACGGCAAGGACTTCATCACCCGCAACTGGGAGCAGATCCGCGCCATCCGCAAACCCGTCATCGCCGCTGTCAGTGGTTTTGCGCTGGGCGGCGGTTGCGAGCTGGCCATGATGTGCGACTTCATCATTGCCGCCGACAACGCCAAATTTGGCCAGCCTGAAATCAAGCTTGGCATCATCCCCGGGGCAGGTGGCACCCAGCGCCTGCCGCGCGCCGTGGGCAAAGCCAAGGCAATGGATTTGGCACTGACTGGCCGCATGATGGATGCGGCAGAGGCCGAACGCGCTGGCCTGGTCAGCCGCGTCGTGCCGCTGGACAAATTGATGGACGAAGCCCTGGGCGCAGCACTCATGATTTGCAGCCACGGCAACATTGCGCTGATGGCCGCCAAAGAATCGGTCAACCGCGCATTTGAAAGCGGCTTGACGGACGGCGTGATGTTTGAACGCCGGCTTTTTCACGCCATGTTTGCGACCCTGGACCAAAAAGAAGGCATGGACGCGTTTGTGAACAAGCGCAAAGCCGTTTTTACCCACAAATAAAAGAGTTCGCTATAATTTGCGGCTCGGTGATATAGCTCAGTTGGTTAGAGCGCAGCATTCATAATGCTGATGTCGGTGGTTCAAATCCACCTATCACCACCAGATTTCTCCTGTATTCTTTTCTCAGCCTCTGGACAAACACCATGAACCGCTGGACCTCAAACCTCTTATTTGCACTGGCCGCCCTGCTCATCAGCACCGCCAGCGCGCAAACTGAAGAGCCAAAACCCAACATTCGCCAGTTCCCCAAAGACGCCAAGCGCGGCGAACTGGTGGTGCTGACTGCCCCCGACATCGCGATGGACAGCAAGCCCGACCGGCTGTCACCCGCCGTGCGCATACGCGATGCCAACAACAATCTGGTGCTGTCGGGCACGCTGACCAACCAGAAGCTCGTCGTTAACTACGTACGCGACAACATCGGTCTGGTACATAACGTCTGGGTGCTGAACGCCGAAGAAATCAAACAGAAGATGCCGGGCCAGCCTGAAGGTATCTTGAGCAATATCCGCTCGATGTTCGAAACACCTGCGGTAAAAGACGACGGCAACACGCCGTACAACCAGCTTCCAAAATACAAGCAATAACAACAGGTTTTCGACCTGTTTTCGGCACTTTTTAGGCATCAAATCAGCCTTTATGCCAATAAAATCGGGCGTGAGAAGCTCCTGAATCGATAGCGTTTATTTATCTACATTATGTCCAAAAAAGTCTTCATCAAAACCTTCGGCTGCCAAATGAACGAGTACGACTCCGACAAAATGTCTGACGTACTGCACGCGGCTGAGGGCTACGAGCCCACTCAAGACATGGAACAAGCCGACCTGATTTTGTTCAACACCTGCTCGGTGCGCGAAAAGGCGCAGGAAAAAGTCTTCAGCGACCTGGGCCGCGTGAAACACCTGAAAGAAAAAGGCGTGCTGATTGGCGTGGGCGGCTGTGTGGCCAGCCAGGAAGGCGCAGCGATCATTGCGCGGGCTCCCTATGTGGATGTGGTTTTCGGCCCGCAGACGTTGCACCGCCTGCCCGACCTGCTGGCCAAACGCGCAAGGCTGGGCAAGCCACAGGTCGACATCAGCTTTCCGGAAATCGAAAAGTTTGACCACCTGCCGCCGGCTCGGGTTGAAGGCGCCAGCGCTTTTGTGTCCATCATGGAAGGATGCTCCAAGTATTGCAGCTACTGCGTGGTCCCCTACACGCGCGGTGAAGAGGTGAGCCGCCCATTTGAAGACGTGCTGGTTGAAGTTGCCGGGCTGGCCGACCAGGGCGTGAAAGAGATCACGCTGCTGGGCCAAAACGTGAACGCCTATCGCGGAAAAATGGGGGAGGCAGCAGAGATCGCCGACTTCGCCACCCTGCTCGACTACGTGCACGACATCCCCGGCATCGAGCGCATCCGCTACGTGACCAGCCACCCGAACGAGTTCACGCAAAGCCTGATTGATGCCTACGCAAGGCTGCCCAAGCTGGTCAACCACCTGCACCTGCCGGTTCAGCACGGTTCCGACAAAATCTTGATGGCCATGAAGCGCGGCTACACCGCGATGGAATACAAAAGCACCATCCGCAAACTGCGCGCCATTCGGCCAGACCTGGCCATGAGCAGCGACTTTATCGTCGGCTTTCCGGGCGAGACCGACGAAGACTTTGACAAAATGATGCGCCTGATTGACGACGTCGGCTACGACACATCGTTCAGCTTCATCTACAGCCCCCGCCCCGGCACGCCCGCCGCCAACATCAAAGACGACACGCCGCACAGCGTCAAATTAAAACGCCTGCAACACCTGCAAGCCACGATAGACAAAAGCGTAGAAGCTATCAGCGCCAGCAGGCTCGGTACTGTTCAGCGCGTACTGGTCGAAGGGCCAGCACGCAAAACCCCCAATGCGCTGTTTGGCCGCACAGAATGCAACCGGCCTGTGGTGTTTACCGGGCCTGATCGATTGATTGGGCAACTGGTGGACATCAGGATTACCGAGGCGCCCATGCGGTCATTGCGGGGTGAGGTTGTGACGGTTGATGAGGCTTTGACAGCCTAGTCCAATCGATACGCTCGCAAGTCAATGTTAAACAGTAGCCAATTTTTCAGTAGCTGATACTCAACGTTGCCACATCCACATGCACCACTGGCTTGCCAAGTGCAGCGCTGGCGGCTCTTGCAAACTCTTGTGCAAATTTGGGCTCAGCAAACTTGGCTGGCCCCGCAGCTTGCGCCACCACCACCACCTTGTCTGCCGTCAGCAGCTTGCCGGTTGGGCGCAGCGGCTCGCAGCCCATTTGGGTGAACTGGTCGTCCAGCCACAAGCGAGCCACGTCGTGCGGCATCGGCTGGACTTCATTCAGGTCAATCCGTACGGGCGATTCGCCTTTGAAGGTGATGCTGACTTCGCTGCGCATAGATGACTCCAGATGGTTTTTAATAAGCTGATGGTCGGGCAAACGCGGCTTGCTGGGCAATCCGCGCAAACCCTCAAACTGACCTGCGCGCCATGACCGCATTCGACAGCACGTCGAGCACATCGAGAGAATCGCCCCATGACAGGCAGGCATCGGTGATGCTTTTGCCGTATTCAAGTGCCTTGGCGTCGTCTTTGCCTGGGGTGAATTTTTGTGCGCCTGCATTCAGGTGGCTTTCGACCATCAGGCCAAAGACCTGTTTTGACCCGCCACTGACCTGCCCTGCGATGTCGCGGGCAACTTCAAGCTGCTTTTCATGCTGTTTGGAGGAATTGGCGTGACTGCAATCGACCATCAAAGTGGCGGGCAGTTTGGCAGCAGCCAGTTCTTTGCAGGCGGCTGTGACACTGGCTGCGTCGTAGTTGGGCGCCTTGCCGCCGCGCAAGATGACGTGGCAGTCTGGGTTGCCGTTGGTTTGCACCACCGCGACCTGGCCGTTTTTGTGGACTGACAAAAAATGGTGGCCACGCGCTGCAGCCTGAATCGCGTCGGTGGCGATGCGGATGTTGCCATCGGTACCGTTTTTGAAGCCAATCGGCGCCGACAAGCCGGATGCTAACTCGCGGTGGACTTGGCTCTCCGTCGTGCGCGCACCAATGGCGCCCCAGGCAATCAAATCGCCAATGTATTGTGGCGAGATCACGTCCAGAAACTCGCTGCCTGCTGGCAAGCCCAGGCGGTTGATGTCAATCAGCAACTGGCGGGCAATTCTCAAACCTTCGTCAATGCGGTAGGTTTCGTCCAGGTACGGGTCGTTGATCAGGCCCTTCCAGCCGACGGTGGTGCGGGGCTTTTCAAAGTAGACGCGCATCACAATCTCCAGCGTGTTTGCGTATTTTTTGCGCTGCTCGACCAGGCGGCGCGCGTACTCTAGCGCTGCGGCGGGGTCGTGTATCGAGCACGGGCCCATCACAACCAGCAGGCGATCGTCTTTGCCTGCCATGATGTTGTGAATACTCTTGCGGGTGTCGGTGATCAATGATTCAACCGGTGTACCCTGAATCGGGAAAAAGCGGATGAGGTGCTCTGGGGGTGGTAACACGGTGATGTCCTTGATGCGTTCGTCGTCGGTCTGGCTGGTTTTGTCGACGGGCGCATACCAGGTTGGAGTGGCTGAGTTGGGCATCACGGGTTTCCTTATAAAAATAAAAAATCGAACTTGAGCAGGCAAAAAAAACCGCCGGGTGTCCGGCGGTTTTAAAAATTTTGAGCGCTTTTTAGAAGTTACGCAAAATTCTCTCTACCGCCAGAGGCGCTTGAGAACCAGAAGTAACCAAAATAAAACGATGCTTGATGCATGGCTAGAAATGTAGCACAGGTTGAAAAGTGATCTGTCCCGTCGCCGGCCCTAGGCCGTGCCACCCACCGTCAAACCATCAATACGCAGTGTCGGCTGACCCACGCCCACGGGTACGCTCTGGCCTTCTTTGCCGCAGGTGCCTACGCCGCTGTCCAGCGCCATGTCGTTGGCGATCATGCTGACTTTTTTCAGGCATTCCGGGCCGCTACCGACAATCGTTGCGCCTTTGACGGGGTACAAAATCTTGCCGTTTTCAACCCAATAGGCTTCGCTGGCTGAAAAGACAAACTTGCCGGACGTGATGTCCACCTGGCCGCCTGCAAAGTTGGTGGCGTACAGGCCTTTTTTGATGCTGGCGACGATTTCTTGCGGATCTTTGTCACCCCCCAGCATATAAGTATTGGTCATGCGCGGCATGGGGGTGTGGGCGTAGCTTTCGCGGCGGCCGTTGCCTGTGGGTTTGACGTTCATCAATCTAGCATTCAAGGAGTCTTGAATGTAGCCCTTCAAAATACCGTCTTCGATTAGCACATTGCGCTGGCTGGCGTTGCCTTCGTCGTCTACGTTGAGTGATCCGCGTCGGTCGGCAATCGTGCCGTCGTCCAGCACCGTCACGCCTTTGGCAGCGACGCGCTGGCCGATCTTGCCTGCAAAGGCACTGGACCCCTTGCGGTTGAAGTCGCCTTCCAGCCCGTGGCCAATGGCTTCATGCAGCAAAATGCCAGGCCAGCCTGAGCCCAAAACCACCGTCATTTCACCCGCGGGTGCAGGCCGTGCCTCTAAATTGGTAAGTGCGGACTTCACCGCTTCGTCAACATACTTGCCGATTTGTGCATCATCAAAATACGCCAGGCCAAAGCGGCCACCGCCGCCGGCTGAGCCGGTTTCGCGCCGACCTTTCTGCTCGGCAATCACAGTCACAGACAAGCGCACCAGTGGGCGAACATCAGCGGCCTGCGTGCCGTCAGCCCGTGCCACCATCACCACGTCGTATTCACTGGCCAGCCCAGCCATCACTTGCACGATGCGCGGGTCTTTGGCCTTGGCGAGTTTTTCGACCTTTTCCAGCAGCTTGACTTTAGCCGTGCTGCCCAGCGTGGCGATGGGGTCATGGCCTTCATACAACGAACGGCTGATGGCAATTTTGCGGCCAGGGGTTTTGACTTTGGCAGACTTGCCAGCGCCTGAAATACTGCGCACGGTACGTGCAGCATCCATCAGTGACGCTTCAGAAATGTCGTCCGAATAGGCAAACGCGGTTTTCTCACCGCTGACAGCCCGCACACCCACACCCTGGTCAATGCTGAAGGACCCGGTTTTGACAATGCCCTCTTCCAGGCTCCAGCCTTCGCTGCGGGTGTATTGAAAGTAGAGGTCGGCGTCGTCAGCACCTTTGGAGGTAATTTCCGCCAGCGCTTTGGACAGATGGGCTTCAGTCAGGCCGAACGGCGTGAGAAGAAGCTTTTGCGCGATCGCCAGACGGCCGGAGGTCGATGCCGATGTCGGTTTTACCGTTGATGAGGTGGTGGAGGCGTTGAGAGAAGATGAGGAAGAGCGCAGTGTGGTCATGCCCAGATTGTAGGCAGCACACCGCACCCTTGTCTGAGCAGGGCCGAAGGCTCAGGTCTGGTCGTCAGTCGGCGCTGTCGGGCCGTTGGCTTTGCAGGAAGCAATGCCGTTGTCACGGCTGCTTTCGCTGGCGTACATCTGGCTGTTACCAATCACCTGGTGATTGCCCGCCTTGAGTACAAAATAAGGCGCGTCGCCCTTGCCGGTCAGGCGTTCATAACGCGCATCGTCAGCTGCGTTTTTCTTGACCGACTCAATGCCATTCAAGGCGCTGGCCTTGGTCTCATACATTTCACTGCCCAAAATGGTTTGACCATTTCCTGCAAGCAGTGAAAAGAAATACTTGTCATTCTTGGACTTCTTGAGTTCGAATTTGCCAGCCATGACGCACCTTTTTTGAGTTGTAAAGCTATATTTTTAATCATGCAATCGATTGTTTGCAAGGCAGTTTTCACTTAATGAAACACTTATTTACCACTCAGCAGCCTGAACACCGCCGCATCGTCCTGGTCAGCAAACCCTGCCACATGCGCCTGGGCAAACACGGCGCTGGCCGCAGCACCCAGCGGACCAGCAAAGCCCGCTGAAATTGCGCATTCAAGCGCCAGTCGGGTGTCTTTTTCAAGCAAAGTGACATGGGCGCGCGGCGCATAGTCGCCCACCAGGGCGCGGCGCAGGCGGTCTGAGCCTATCCAGCTTTGCCCGCTGGACTGCTCAATCACACTCAGGGTTTTTTCAAGGTTCAAGCCCAGCTTTTCAGCCAATGCCAGTGCCTCTGCCGCGCCTACGAGATTGATGCCTGCCAGCAGGTTATTGACGAGCTTGGTGCGGGCGGCGTCGCCAGGCTTGTCACTGATGTAAAACACCTTGCTTGACAGCGCATTGAGCAGCTCGGACTGCTGCGCAAACACTTTTTCAGGGCAAGCCACCAGCAGGCTCATCGTGCCATCAGCAGCCCGGGCAGGCCCCCCGGACATGGGAGCGTCAATGGTGTGAATGCCGCGCTCGGCCAGGCGCGCGGCAAACGACGCTACATCCTGCGGCAAGATGGTGGGGCACAAGATGACAGTTTGACCTCTGGCCAGGCTGCAAGCCAGCCCTTGCGCGCCAAACAGCACGTCTTCAGCCTGCGCAGCATCTACCACACAGACGATAATCGCTACAAAATCAGGAGCTTCTTGCGCCCGTATCGATTGGTTAAAAGCTCCTTTTGATACCCAAAAATCGACTTTTGAGGCATCGATATCGCTGACGGCGACATTCCAGCCTTTCAACAGCAAATTGGCCGCCATACCGCCACCCATATTGCCCACCCCAACGATTGAAACGGAATTTTGGGATGTCAAGACTGCACCAGTCGCTTGGCTTTGGCAATTGACATCAAAATACCGACCGCCAGCCCCAGCGTGACCATGGCCGTGCCACCATAGCTGATAAATGGCAATGGCACACCCACCACGGGCAAAATGCCGCTGACCATGCCCATGTTGACAAATGCGTAGGTGAAGAAAATCATCGTCACAGCGCCAGCCAGCAGGCGTGAAAACAGCGTAGCCGCGTCCATTGCAATGCTCAAGCCGCGAATGATCAAAAAGATGAAGCCGGCGATCAAAAGCAGGTTGCCAGCCAGGCCAAATTCTTCTGAAAACGCAGCAAAAATGAAGTCGGTGGTGCGTTCGGGGATAAATTCAAGGTGCGTTTGCGTGCCGGCCATAAAGCCCTTGCCAAACAGGCCGCCCGAACCAATCGCAATCATGCCCTGAATGATGTGAAAACCTTTGCCCAGCGGGTCGCGGGACGGGTCCAGCAGGGTGCAAATGCGCTGCTGCTGGTAGTCGTGCAGAACGGGCCAACGCACGCCGTCAGCGCACAGCGCAGGCCCAAACCAGACGATTAAAAACATGCCCACCAAGCTCAAAATCACCGGTGGAGCGATAAGCTTCCAGCTTAAACCCGCAAAAAAAATGACCGCCAGCCCAGCCGCCAATACCAGCAGCGACGTTCCCAGGTCAGGCTGCTTCATGATGAGGCCGACGGGTATGACCAGCAGCGCACCCGCCACCATAAAATCAAGCGGCCTCAATTGGCCTTCGCGCTTTTGAAACCACCAGGCCAGCATCAGCGGCATGGCGATTTTTAAAATCTCGCTGGGCTGAATCACGATGCCCACATTCAGCCAGCGGCGTGCGCCTTTTTTGGTAATGCCAAAAATCGCCACAGCAATCAGCAAGCCGACACCCACCACATAAATCGGCACAGCCAAAGACATCAGCCGCTGCGGGGGGATTTGCGCCACCACAAACATGATGAAGCCGGCAATCAGCATGTTGCGGCCATGGTCAACAAAGCGGCTGCCGTGGTCAAAACCCGACGAATACATGATCAACATGCCTGCGCTGGCCAGCATAAACACCGCAAACGCCAAAGGGCCGTCAAAGCCGCTAAAAAGCGGCGCAGCACGCTTGAAAAGCGAAGGTTTGTCAAAAACAGCAGCCATGACCTGATTATCTGCCAAGCACCTACGATACTGGCATGAAAACCACCCATCTGCTGTACCTTCACGGCTTCAGGTCATCGCCTTCCTCTGCCAAAGCGCAAAAGATGGCGGCCATCATGGCCAGCAGCCACCCTGGCGTGACTTGGTACTGCCCGCAACTGCCCCCCTCACCCGCACAGGCCATGGGCGAGGTGATGGCATATATTGCGCGCTGGCCGATGGACGCTGGTTTTGAAAGCATAGCGGTGGTGGGCTCTTCACTCGGTGGGTTTTATGCCACCCGGGTGGCGGCAAAAATGCAATGCAAAGCAGTCCTGCTGAACCCAGCGGTGAACCCGGCACGGGATTTGGCCAAGTTCATTGGCGAGCAGAACAGCTGGCATGACCCGAATGACCGCTTTTTCTTCAAACCTGAATTCATCGACGAACTGCGTGGGCTGGATGCCGGGCCAATAACCCGGCCTGAAAACTATTTGGCCATCATTGCCAAAGGCGATGAAGTGCTGAGCTGGCGCGAGATGCTGGCACGCTATGCCGAGGCAAAAGTCAAGCTCATTGAAGGCAGTGACCATGCGCTGAGTGACTTTGACGATCACCTTCCCGACATTTTTGAGTTTTTAAATCTGGCCGCCTGATTACACTTGTGATTCACTAATAAAAGGCGCTCATTTTGTTCGTATTGTTTGAAGAAGCCGGCAAGCATTTGGCTGGCCGCATATTGTCGGAGACCGATAGCTCGCTGCAAGTGGAGCTGGACTCGGGCAAGCGCGTCAAGGTAAAGGCCGTCAACGCGCTTTTAAAGTTTGAAAAACCCGCGCCTGCCGACCTTGTAGCTGCCGCGCAAAAACTGAGCGCCGAAATTGAACTGGAACTGGCCTGGGAGTTCGCCAGTGAAGAGGAATTTGCATTTGCCGACCTGGCGCGTGACTACTTCAGCGCTGACCCGACCAAACCCGCGACGCTGGAACAACAAGCCGCAGCATTGTTCAGATTGTTTGATGCGCCGCACTACTTTCGCCGTGCGGGAAAAGGACGGTTTAAAAAAGCGCCACTTGAAATTTTGCAACTGGCCCTGGCGGCGATTGAAAAGAAAAAGCAGATCGCGCAGCAAATTACCGCCTGGGCTGAGGAGCTCGCGCATGGTAAATGCCCAGAGCCCATACGCGAGCAGCTCTACAAAATCTTGTTCAAACCCGACAAGAACAGTTCTGAATACAAGGCCGTGGTCGAGGCATCAAAAACCACCCATATCGCCCCACTGGACTTGCTGCAACAGTCGGGCGCGATTGCGTCACCCTATCAGTTTCATTACAAACGGTTTTTGTTTGAGAACTTTCCAAAGGGAACGGGCTTCCCGCAGGTAGCCGCGCCAAGTCACACTGAGGCATTACCGCTCGCAAATGTGCAGGCGTTTTCGATTGACGATTCAGCTACCACCGAAATTGACGATGCACTGTCGGTGCAGGGCCTCGGCACGGGTACTGTCACGCTGGGCATACACATTGCCGCCCCTGGTTTGGCTGTGCAACCGGGTAGCCCCGTTGATTTGCTGGGCCGCGCGCGCTTGTCAACCGTCTACATGCCAGGCTACAAGCTGACCATGCTGCCCGATGAGGTGGTGCAAAACTACACGCTGACGGCCGGGCGCAACTGCCCGGCGGTGTCGCTTTATGTGGTGATGGATGAAGCGACGTTCGAGATCAAAGAAACCGCAACCAGACTGGAGCTGGTGCCGATAGCCGCCAACCTGCGCCATGATGTGCTGGACAATACGTTCAATGAAGCGTTCTTTGACGAAAGCTCGGTTGACGCTATTAAAAAAGAAGCTGCTTGCGCCGGTATTGATTGGTCTGAAGAGCTTATTTACCTGCATAAATTGGCCAAATACCTCAAATCGCAGCGCGAAGTGGTACGCGGCAAGCCAGAAAACTTCAACCGCCCTGATTACAACTTCAAACTGAACAACCCCAGCGGCCAGGAGCCGCAAGGCAATGAACAAGTCAGCATCACCACCCGCCAGCGCGGCGCGCCGCTTGACTTGATCGTGGCCGAGGCGATGATTTTGGCCAACAGCACCTGGGGCCAATGGCTGTCTGAGCACGGCGTGCCAGGCATTTACCGCAGCCAGGCCAGCATGGCACCGGGTGTGAAGGTGCGCATGGGCACCAAGGCGCTGCCTCATGCGGGTCTGGGCGTGCCCAGCTATGTTTGGTCCACCTCACCTCTGCGGCGCTACACAGACCTGGTGAACCAGTGGCAAATCATTGCCTGCGCCAAGCATGGACGTACTGCAGCGCTGGTCGCGCCCTTCAAGCCCAAAGACACTGAGCTGTTCTCCATCATTTCCGGCTTTGATGCAGCCTACAGCGCTTACAACAGTTACCAGAGCGGTATTGAGCGTTTCTGGACGCTGAAGTATTTGCAGCAAAACGGCATCACCGAGCTGGTGGCCACGGCGTTTAAAGACAACCTGGTGCGTGCTGATGACTTGCCACTGGTGCTGCCCGCCACAGGCGCGCTCGGTTTGCCACGCGGCGCCAAGGTGCGCATCAAACTGGGGGAGATTGACGAAATAACCCTGGACATCACGGGGGCGGTGGTTGAGCGGCTGGATGAAGTACTGGACGTTGCCAGCCAGGAAGACCCAGAGGAAGACGATGTTGCCGCCGGGCCGATTGCCATTGCTGTGGACGTCAATGAAACCGCTGAAGAGCCCGTCGCAAGCAGTTAAAGCCAACTTTTACCACTGATAATTTGAACGTGAAAAACTTCAGCACACTGCAAATAGCCTTGGGCGTTTCTGCCATGCTGCATGCCGTGGTGTTGACGACACGATTTGTGGACCCCACCAGTTTTAACCGCGTCTTCAAAGACACGCCGCTGGAAGTGATTCTGGTCAATGCCAAGTCCAATGAGAAGCCCGACATTGCCAAAGCCATTGCGCAGGCTTCTCTTTCAGGTGGTGGCCAGCTTGAAAAAGGCCGCGCCACCTCACCGTTGCCGCCGTCAGCCTTGACCGACCTGGGCGATGCCGCCGAAGACGCACAGAAAAAAGTCGAGGCCATGCAGGAGCAGCAAACCCAGTTGCTTGCGCAAATCAAGAAACAGCTGGCCACCATGCCGCCACCGGACCCCAGAGCCGCCTCTAACGACCCGGTCCAGGCAGAGCGCGAAGAAAAGCGCAAGCAGCTGATCAAAATCCTGGCGGAGATTGAAAAGCGCATCAACGAAGAAAACGCCCGACCGAAAAAGCGCTACATCAGTCCGGCCACGCGTGAAGAGGTCTACGCCATTTACTACGACAGCCTGCGCCGCAAGATAGAAGACAAGGGAACAACCAATTTCCCGGAGCTGGCAGGTAAAAAGCTTTATGGCGAGCTCACCATGATCGTCACCGTCAATTTTGATGGCCGCATTTTGGCCACGGAGGTGGTGGAGACTTCCGGCAACCTGACGCTGGACCGCCGTGCGCAGGCCATTGTGAAAGGCACGGGGCCATTTGACAGATTCACTGACGCCATGCGGCGCAAGGCCGACCAGATTGTGGTGGTGTCGCGATTCAAGTTCACGCGGGACGAAACGCTTGAAACCGTCCTCACCAATCGCTGAAGACAATTGATGAAAGCATTTTTCCGCCTGGTTCTTTTGATGCTTTTGGCGGGCTTGTCTTTGCAGTTGTACTTTGTCGGTCGCATCGCCCTGATGGCCGTCGTTGACCCTGAATCCACCGCGTTTGAGAGGTCGGCGGTTTACAGCGTCGTCTCAACGACGGGCAGCCTGAAATGGCGTCAGCAATGGGTGGCATATGACGGTATTTCAGACAATCTCAAACGCGCTGTGATTGCGTCTGAAGACGCCAGCTTTACCGAGCACGAAGGTGTGGACATTGAGGCGCTTGAAAAGGCGTGGGACAAGAATGCCAAAGCAGAACAAAGGGTGCAGCAATCTTCCAATAAAAACCCGAATGCCAAAACCCCTGCAAAACCAGTCAAGCCGCCAAAAATTGTGGGGGGTTCCACCATCACGCAGCAACTGGCTAAAAATCTTTTCCTGTCTGGCGAGCGCACCCTGCTGCGCAAAGGGCAAGAACTTGTGTTGGCACTGCTGCTGGAGAGCTTGCTCAGTAAGCAACGCATTCTGGAGATTTACCTGAACAGCGTTGAATGGGGCGAAGGCGTGTTTGGTGCGGAAGCTGCGTCGCAGTATTACTACCGCAAAAGCGCCAGCAAACTGAGTGCTTATGAAGCTGCGCGCCTGGCCGTGATGCTGCCGCGCCCCAAGTATTTTGAAACCCGTCCGAATTCCGGTTATCTGTCGTCTCGTGCCAGTACGATTGCCGCCCGCATGGGTGGAGTTGAACTTCCATGATTTTTCAGCAGGCCGCCCTTAAAAAAATTGCATCTCCTCGGGTGGCCGCTTTGCGCACGTTGCAACAAGCGTGGAGGCCGACGTGCTAGCCAAACTCATGAGCCTGTTTCTGTTGGGGTTGATCCGCGCACTCACAGGTGCGCAAGCCCGCTGGCAGGGTTGCCCGCCCAAGGCTGAGCAGCGCATTTATTTTGCCAACCACCAAAGCCATGCTGACCTGGTGCTGATGTGGGCGGCGCTGCCTGAGGAACTGCGCAGCATCACCCGGCCGATTGCCGCCAAAGACTATTGGACCAAAACGCCATTCAAGCAGTGGATCACTACCGCTGTGTTCAACGCCATCTATGTTGACCGTGCCAAGACAGGCGAGCAGGATCCGCTGGAGCCATTGATAGACGCACTTGGCAATGGCGACTCGATTATTTTGTTTCCCGAAGGCACACGCGGCAATCAGGAAGACCCGCAAAAGTTCAAATCAGGGTTGTACAACCTGGCGCAAAAGTTTCCAGATGTGGTGCTGGTGCCAGCCTGGATCAACAACGTGCAGCGCGTCATGCCAAAAGGGGAAGTGGTACCTGTGCCGATTTTGTGTTCTGTGACTTTTGGGGCGCCCATCGCCTTGGGAGCTGAGGAAGGCAGAAGCGATTTTTTAACCCGCGCGCGAGATGCTGTCATGGGGCTGAGACAGTCATGATCAACACCTTTTTGCTCAGTCTGCGCCCCTCGCAGCAAGTGGGTTTGCTGTTTGTATTGTTGTTTGGCATTCTGGCTGCCGTCAGCACTTACGCCTTCGTGGCATCGCTGCGTGAGCGCCCAGACGACGACCCGCGAATCCAGGCGTTGAAAGAATTCAACGGCGTGCTGCAAACATCGTGGGTGATGACCACCGTCTTTTGGGTCGGTTGGGCGCTGGGGGAAACGGTGGCCACAGTGCTGTTTGGCATCGTGGCTTTTTTTGCACTGCGCGAGTTCATCACGCTGTCGCCCACCCGTCAGGGGGATCACCGTAGCCTGGTACTGGCTTTTTTCATTGTTTTGCCGGTTCAGTTTTATTTGGTCATCTCCCGGCACTTTGACCTGGTGACGGTATTTATCCCGGTGTATGTGTTTCTGGCAATCCCGGTGGTGAGCGCGCTGGCCAATGACCCAGCGCGGTTTCTGGAGCGCAACGCCAAACTGCAGTGGGGCATCATGGTGTGCGTGTATGGCATCAGCCATGTGCCTGCTTTGCTCTTGCTCAAGTTTCCCAACTACCAGGGTAAAAATGCATTTTTGGTGTTCTTTTTGGTCATCGTGGTGCAAAGTTGCATGCTGGTGCAGTACCTGGTTGACAACAAATACAAACGCAAACCAATCGCCCCCCAAATCAGTTCAACTTTTAACTGGACGGGCTGGCTGATAGCGGTGGTGGTGGCCAGCCTGATTGGCGGCCTGATGTCTGCGCTGACACCCTTCAAGCCGGCGCAGGCGGTGGCGATGGCGCTGATCGCCTGCGTGGCTGGCTCGCTAGGCCATCTGGTCATGAAGGCTTTGAAGCGGGATCGGGGCATCACCAATTGGGGGACTGAGGGAAAGTCAGTCACAGGTGCCAGCGGCCTGCTTGACCGGGTCGATGCACTGTGTTTTGCTGCACCGGTGTTTTTTCACTCGGTACGGTGGTACTTTGGACTATAAATTGGCCTGCAGCTCAATCATTACGGGCTCAAGCAGCTCCTGAATTAATAGCAATTACTTTAACATGCGTATCCTTGGCATAGACCCTGGCCTGCAAATCACCGGCTTTGGCGTGGTCGATGTAGACGGCCAAAAACTAACCTATGTGGCCAGCGGCACGATCAAAACCTCGCATCTGGACAAAAAAGACTTGCCCGGTCGGCTAAAGGTTTTGTTTGACGGCGTGCGTGAAGTCGTTGAGCGCTACCAACCCGATGACTCTTCGGTTGAGATTGTGTTTGTCAACGTCAACCCACAGTCCACCTTGCTGCTGGGCCAGGCGCGCGGCGCGTGTATCACAGCATTGGTGTCGCTCGATTTACCAGTCGCTGAATACACCGCCTTACAGCTCAAGCAAGCCGTGGCGGGCTACGGCAAAGCTGGTAAGGCTGAGATACAGCAGATGGTGATGCGGTTGTTGAAGCTACCCACGCTTCCGGGCAAAGATGCAGCCGATGCGCTGGGCTTGGCGATTACGCACGCGCATGCGGGTAAGGCGCGGGAACGACTGGCCAAAATAGCTGACGCTACGCGGCGCGAGCCAGGGCTGTGCCAGTGAGGTCACGCGTAACAAGCTGAGTTTCTCGAGTTGGTGACATGATCGCTAGCCGAAAAGGAGCAGGTACCAGAGGCGTTTAGCTGCGCCGGTGGTTATCGGACCATTTCGCCGCATTCTTAATTTAGCGACGATATGCCGCCTGTGAGTACGGCTATGCGCCTGGTCTGCACGCTAATCGGTGATGGCACTGGCCAGCGCGACCTCGGTATGAATATTGCTTTTACGTGTCATCACAGGGAGACTTCCCCTGCTTCTACCAACCCGCAAGGAGAGTTTTCGATGTCGATTTCGATGCCAATCAGCCTCATCCCCTCCGGTCGCTCTGCGGAAATCCCCAAGCAAATCGTCCCACCACAGGCCAAGCAATCCAAAGTCAAGCCTGTTGACGCAAAAGCCAAAGCCTATGTAGAACAATTACTAAGAGACGGAAAGATCAAGCTTGAATTTTTCGTACCCAAACATGTCAACGTGCCTTCATTGACGTTGGCGGTAAAAGATTCCTTGGTGCAGTTGGCCGCAACCGAGCAGGGCCGACGTATTCTGGACGATGCCTTGGCATGGGGCAGAGTGGACATCGTGGTGGATGACAGAGAGACTGGGTCCTATAGTAGTCACCGCCTGACGTTAGGTTACAAGTTTTTCCTCGAACAGGCGTATATCGTGAACGGGCAGAGTGTTTTCCCCTCGTCTGGCGTCTTCGCACTTGCGCACGAGCTGGCTCACGCTGCTGTAGACAGCAAGCAACTCCGTTATAACCATTCTCAACATGAGGTTTACGCTGTCACGGAAACTGATAAATTCGTGAAGGAATACAACGAAAAGTGGGGCACCAAGTACCCCATGCGCGAGATATATGCAGTGGCAAAGGTCGTCTTTGTGGGCAATGGGGGGGAGTGTCTGAATTTCTGTGTGTGAAGCGGATTGGATGTTAGCTGAGGTTTGAAGGTTTTTGGATTTTTTCTTTTCAAAGAGGCCCCTGCCAGGCCGCCGGAGGCGT